>JAEUKM010000264.1 GCA_016793085.1 Rhodospirillaceae bacterium | reverse complement strand
GCTGCTGGGCCCGAACGGTGCCGGTAAATCCACCACCTTCAAAATGCTCTGCGGCCTTATTGCGCCCACATCGGGCCAGGCGCTGGTGGCGGGCTTCGATCTGGCCACCGCGCGGGCCGATGCGCGCGGACGCATTGGTTATATGGCGCAGAAATTCGCCTACATCGGGCATCTGACGGTGGCCCAGAACATGGACTTCGCGGGCGGCGTTTATGGCCTCAGCGGTGCGGGCCTGAAAAACCGCATCGCCGAAGTCGTGGCCGACTTCGGGCTTGAGCCATACCTGCACCAGAACTGCGGCGAACTGCCCTTGGGCATCAAGCAGCGCATGGCGCTGGCGGCGGCGGTGCTGCATAAGCCGGCCATTCTATTCCTGGATGAGCCCACATCGGGCGTGGACCCGGTGACGCGGCGCGACTTCTGGGCGCGCCTGAACGCCATGGCCGATGACGGCACCACCATTCTTGTGACCAGTCACTTTCTGGATGAAGCCGAGTACTGTGACCGCATGACGATTATCTACCGCGGCCGCCAGATCGCGGCGGGCTCGCCCGACGAGATCAAGGCGGGCCAGGCGCACGGGGCCGAGCAGCCGACCTTGGAGGAAGCCTTCATCCGTCTGGTCGAGCGCCATGATGACTTGGCCCGGAGTGCGGCATGAGCGCGCCTTCCACAGAAGGAAAAGGTCTTGACCGCCTCAGGCTGAAAGGCTTCGTGCGCAAGGAGTGGCTGCAAGTGCTGCGCGACCCGTCCAGCATCATCGTTGCCGTGGTGTTGCCGCTGTTTCTGCTGTTTCTGTTCGGTTATGGCGTCTCGCTGGACGCCAAGCATTTACCGTTGGCCGTGGTGATGGAAACCTCTGCCCCCGAAGCGCACGACTTTTATGCCTCGCTGAAAGCCACCGATTATCTGATACCCGAAACCGTGCCCACACGCGCCGCCGCCGAAACGATGCTGCGCGAGGCGCACGTCAAAGGCATCGTCATCATGGCCGATGACTTCGGGCCCAAGCTGCAGGCGGGCACAGCCGCCCCCATTCAGGTGCTGGTCAACGGCACCGATGGAAATACCGCCCGCATCATGCAGGGCTATGTGCAAGGGGCCTGGAACGCCTGGTTGACGCAGCGCGGCTATGCGGGCCACGCCGCCCCCGCATCCCGCATTGAGGTGCGCAGCCGCGTTTGGTTCAACGAAACGCTGGACAGCCACAAATCCATCGTGCCGGGCCTAATCGCGCTGATCATGACGCTGATCGGCGCGCTGCTGACGGCGCTGGTGATCGCGCGCGAGTGGGAGCGCGGCACCATGGAGGCGCTTCTGACGACGCCGCTGACCAAGACCGAGCTGATCATCGGCAAGTTGGTGCCGTACTTCGGCCTCGGCATGGGCGGCATGGCCGTCAGCGTCACGGTGGCGCTGGTGCTGTTTCAGATCGGCTACCGCGGCTCGTTCCTGGTGCTGATCCTCACCTCGGCCTGTTTCATGCTGGTGGTGCTGGGTTTCGGGCTGATGGTGTCCACCCTGACGCGCAACCAGTTCGCCGCCGCCATTGTGGCCATTACCGGCACCATGATGCCTGCACTTCTGCTCTCGGGTTTCATTTTCGACATCCGCTCCATGCCTGCCGTGGTGCAGGTGGTCACGTTCATTGTCCCGGCGCGGTACTTTGTCGAAATCCTCAAGACATTATTTTTGGCAGGCAACGTCTGGTCGATCATCGTGCCCAATACGCTGGCGCTGATGGCTATGGCCGGCGTGTTCCTGACCATCACCTTCCGCGCCACGCGGCGGCGGTTGGGGTAGGGGGCTGCATGAGCATCGCCGAAACCCTTGACCACTGGCGCTGGCGCGAAGCCTGGGCGCGCATCGCGTTCCTGGTGCGGCGCGAATATCTGGCCATCTGGCGCGACAAGCGCAGCCGCGCGGTGCTGATCGCCCCGCCTTTGATCCAGCTACTCTTGTTCAGCTACGCCGCGACGTTCGAGGTCAACCACGTTCCGTTAGCTGTATTCAACGAGGACATGAGCGTAGAAAGCCGCGAGCTGGTGGCGCGCTTTACCGCTTCGCCCACCTTCACCGATATCGCGCGCGTCACCTCGATGCGCGAGGCGCAAGACCTGGTCGACCGCGACAAGGCGCTGATGGTCTTGCGCATCCCGGCCACCTTCGGGCGTGATCTGAAATCGGGCCATGGGGCCAATATCCAACTTATCCTTGACGGGCGGCAGTCCAACACCGCGCTGATCGCCTTGTCCTACGCCAACACCATCGTCGCCGATTACAGCCGTGAGCGTGCGGCTCAGATGGGTGTGCGCAACCCGCCGTCGGTGCTGGTGGATCGCGCCTGGTTCAACCCCAACATGACCAGCCAATGGTTCATCGTGCCGGGACTGGTGGCGACCCTGACCATGATCGTCGCCACCGTGATCACATCGCTGTCCATCGCCCGCGAGAAGGAGTTGGGCACGTTCGAGCAGTTGTTGGTTACACCTTTGCGGCCTTACGAGCTTCTGATCGGCAAGATCATTCCCGCCGCCAGCCTGGCGTTGATGGAAGGCCTGTTGCTGGGTGTCTTGGGCATGGCCATGTTCGGCGTGCCGTTGCGCGGCGATGTGGCTCTGCTGATCCTGGGCTTGGCGCTGTTCATGCTGTCGGTGACAAGCTGCGGCCTGATGATCTCGTCGCTCACCTCGACCCAGCAGCAGGCGCAGATCGCGGCCTTCTGCTTTATTATGCCGTGCGTGATTTTGTCGGGCTTCACCACGCCGGTCGAGAACATGCCCGACTGGGTGCAGGTGATCACCTACGCCGATCCGCTGCGGTATATCCTGATCATCAGCCGCGGGATTTTTCTGCAGGATATGCCGCCCCTGGTGGTGCTGCACAACCTGTGGCCCATGGCGCTGATCGGCGTCATCACGGGCCTGGGCGCCATCATCATGTTTCGCCGCCGCGTGTTGTAAGCGCTCGGTCTTCAGCCTCAGCCGCCGCGCCGCCGCATAGGATGAGGCGGGACGCCGAAGCCCGCATCAAGCCAGGTCATGCGCCGGGGCACCACGCGCGCCTTCTCGCCGTCGCTCTGGGTGTATTCGTCCAGCAGGGCCGAGATGTTCACCAGGCGCGGCGGGCGGTCGTCGCGCGGCGCCAGCGGCAGCATGATGTTCTCCAGCGTAATTTCGCGCCCGCTGTCGGTAATGAAGGCGCTCTCGCCCCACACCCCGCAGGCGTAAACCACGCAATCGCGGCAGTTGGCCAGCACCAGGTCCTTGGGCAGATAGTGATTGATGGTGAACCAGCTTTGGCCCGTCAGGTTGGCGCCCACGCGCTTGCTGGCCTCGTCGCCCTGAAAGCGCACATGCAGATCGTGCGGGAGCAGGTCGTACATCAGCAGATATGGCGCCACGCGCGGTTCGATCTGGTCCAGGTACACGTCGGCCAGAGGCACCCGGCCGCCCACGCACAATCCGCGCCAATGCTCGAAGAAAATGCGGTTCAATTCCGATTTAAACATGGTCGCCAACAACCCCAAAGCGGCCTGACCGGCAGGGCCGGTAAGCGCGCATTCTATAGCCCTAATGGCAGTGTTGTCTTGGGCACCCTTGCGGCGCGGCCACGCCGAGAACTCGGGCTTCCGGTTAGGCTACCGGCAAAATCGGGGCCGTGGGAATGCCGAAGCCCGCATCGAACCAGCCCAGTTTCACGTCACCGTGCCAGCCCATGGCGCGTTCGTCGTAGTCCATGCCGGCCAGGCCCACCGAGATGTTCACCCAGCGCGGGGGGCGGCCATGTTGTGCGGCCAGGGGCAGGCTTAAGGCTTCCACGGTCAGGCGGCGCTGTACGGTGGTGACGAATTGGGCCTCGCTCCAGATCCCGCACGGTATGCGTAGTGCGGCCCAGATATTCGTCACGACGTTGGACGCGATCAGGTGCTCGTTCCCGGCGAACCAGCTTTGGGCTGTCTGGTCCAACTTGCGCCGCTCGGATATACCCGTACCCTGAAAGCGCACCTTCAAGTCGTCATGCAACACGTCGAATATCATCAGCAAAGGGGCGAGCTTGTGGTCGACGTGGTCCATGTAATCTTCGGTGGCGGGAATAGCCGCGCCCCGGCGCATGCTTTGCCAATGCCCGAGAAACTGACCCAACAACGGAGAGCGAAACTGTCGCATTACGTAATGTCTTACATCCGTTGGTTTTGATCGTCCGCTGAGCGCTGGTCGCGCAGTGGCCGCAGCGCCGGACGCCAAGTAGAACCATGCCAGTCCCCTAAAGCCAAATCATTTCGCATATTCTATTCTGACTGCTGGGGGGTATGAGCGCGCGGCCTTCCCCTGTGTGTTGTGTGCGTTCAGAGGTGCAGGATGGAGTACCGTTATCTTGGCCGCTCGGGCCTGAAAGTGTCGGCGCTGGGGCTGGGCTGCAACAATTTCGGCATGATGATCGACGCCTCCAAAACCAAGGCCGTCGTGGACAAAGCCATCGACATCGGGCTCACGCTGTTCGATACCGCCGACGTGTACGGCGGCGAGCTGGGCCGCTCGGAGGAGTTGTTGGGTCAGGCCTTGGGGGCCAAGCGTAAAAACGTGATCATCGCCTCGAAGTTCGGCAGCGCCATGGGCCCCGGCGGCGGCCTGGACGTGCAGGGCGGCGGTTCGCGCGGCTACATCATGTCGGCGGTCGAAGCCAGCCTGAAGCGGCTCGGCACCGATTACATCGACCTCTACCAGATTCACCGGCCCGACCCGTTCACGCCGATTGATGAAACCATGCGCGCGCTGGACGACTTGGTGCGTCAGGGCAAGGTGCGTTACATCGGCCATTCCAATTTCGCCGGCTGGCAAACCGCCGACGCCGGTTGGACGGCCAAGACCCTGAACCTCTCGCCGTTCATCTCGGCGCAGAACCGTTACAGCCTGATCAGCCGCGAGATCGAAGCCGAACTGGTGCCCGCCTGCCTGTCGCACGGCGTTGGCATTCTGCCGTTCTTCCCGCTTGAGAGTGGTTTATTGACCGGCAAATACAAGCGCGGCGAAAAGCCCGCCGAAGGCACGCGTTATGCCGCTTGGTCGGGCCGCGGACCCGGCATTACCAGCCGCTTCTTCGGCGACGACAAATTCGCCAAAGCCGAACAGTTGCAGGCGCTGGCCGCCAAGCACGGCTGTTCGATGCTGGACATGGCCATCGGCTGGCTGTTGAGTAAGCCCTATGTGCCCAGCGTGATTGCGGGCGCCACGCGCCCCGAGCAGTTGGATCAGAACCTGGCCGCCAGCGCCTGGCGGCCCAGCGCCGAGATTGCGCAGGAGATCGACGCCATTTCGCCGCCGCCCGCGGGCGTGGGTATGCCCGCCCCGCAAAGAAGGTGAGCCCATGAAAACCATCGGTGCGCTGATGCTGCTGATGTCCTTGGCCGGAACCGCCTGGGCCCAGGAGACAAGCGTACCGAATGTGGCCGATGAAGCGGGCAGCACGCCCTTGGGCCTGATCTTTGATCAAGGGGCGATTGTGGTGGATGCGCCAGGGACATTCTCCCGCATCGAGGACTTCGTCATCTTCAAACGGCCCGACGGCGGCTACGCCATTCTGTCCAGTATTTCCGCCGATGATGGCTCGTACCAGATCACCGCAAGTTGGCAGTACGACGATATGTGGCGCGCCAAAAGCGCCAGCGGCCACAGCAAAACCAACGGCGTGGAACGCAAAATCGAGATTCGCAAATCCGAAGGCAAGGCGTTCATGCAGCGCCGCACCGTATCGGCCGGCGGCGAGATGCGCTTTGATGAGTTTACCGCCGAATGCGGCGATGATTGCCTGATCGACATGTCACCCGCCGCCTTGCCCATGTCGGTCATGGCCCGGCGGTTCGACGCGCAGAAGGGTGGGGCGCAGGCGTTTAAATGGGTAGGCGTGTCGCTGATCGCCGACCAGGTGCTGACGGATGGTTTGGCCACCATCAGCCGCAACCGCACCCTGAATGTCGACGGGGCCGAAATCACCCACTGGCGCTTTGTCGAGGATTTGAAAGACCCTGCCGGCAATCCTATGCAGATGAACGCACACTTGTGGACAGACGCCGCCGGGCATTTGCGCAAGTTCGGCATGGGCCGCAACCCCAAGCCCACCACTGTGGGGATACGGGAAAGCGATACGCCCCTGTCGGCCCAAATGCCTGCGGAATAAGGGCAAATTTTCGAGCGAAAGGCATATTTCGTCCTATTGGCCGGGGCGATGCGGCGCACTAAATTGCGGATATATATAAGCGTGCTTGTATATAAACATACAGTGCACCGCTTTGGCCCCACGCCCCATTCAAGGCTTGCCCATGACCGCTGATCAGCGCCGCAACACCTTACCTGTCCGCAACCCGCGCACCGGCGAAGTGGATTACCACATCACGCCGCCGACCGCTGAAGAAGTGGCGGCCAAGACCAAGGCGATGCGCGCGGCCCAGGTGGATTGGGCGGCCGCCCCCATCGAGCACCGCGCCGCCGTGCTGAAAAAGTGGGCCGATGCGGTGGAAAAGAACCGCGCGGCCATCACCAAGGCCGAGTCCGCCGATACGGGCCGCTACCGCATTGCCAAGGAAAGCCCCGACGCGGTGATCTGGGGCGCGCGCGGCTGGGCCGACAAGGGCCCCGAGATCGTGAAAAAGGCGATGCTGGAGGGAACCTCCACCATCATGCCGCACATCAAGTTCCGCTCGCAGTTGAAGGCCTATCCGCTCTTGGGCGTCATCAGTCCGTGGAACTTCCCGCTCATGCTGTCCACCATCGACGCCATTCCGGCGTTGCTGGCGGGTTCGGCGGCCATCATCAAACCGTCGGAAGTCACGCCGCGTTTCGTCGAGCCGATGATGGAGACCATCCAGACCGTGCCTGAACTAGCCAAGGTGTTGACGTACGTGGTCGGCGGCGGCGAGACCGGCCAGCATGTGATCGAGAATGTCGATATCGTCTGCTTTACCGGCAGCGTGCCGACCGGCCGCAAGGTGGCCGAAGCCTGCGCGCGCCGCTTTATTCCGTCATTCTTAGAACTTGGCGGCAAAGACCCGGTGATCGTGACGGAAAACGCCGACATTGAAGCGGCCACAGACGCCGTGCTGCGCGGCTCGGTTTATGCCACGGGGCAAATCTGCTTTTCCATCGAGCGCGTCTACGTGCAGGAAAAAATCCACGACGCTTTCGTGGATAAACTCGTCGCCAAGGCCGAGCAGCTTGAATTGAACTACCCCGATATTCACCGCGGCCACATTGGCCCGTTCATCTTCGGCAAGCAGGCCGCGGTTGTTGATGAGCAACTGGACGATGCGGTGAAGCGGGGGGCGAAAATACGCACCGGCGGCAAAAGCCAAAATCTCGGTGGTGGACTGTACATGCGCCCGACGGTGCTGACCGACGTCACCCACGACATGAAGGTGATCCAGGACGAAACCTTCGGCCCCGTCATTCCGGTGATGAAATACAAGACCAAGGCCGAAGCCGTGAAACTGGCCAACGACACCATCTTCGGGCTGTCGGGGGCGGTGATCGCGGGCAGCGACGAGGAAGCCTATGAACTGGGCAGCCAGATCGATGCGGGCGGCATCAGCCTGCAGGACACCACGCTGACGGGCGCCATTCTGCGCGACGCCGAGAAAACCAGCTTCAACTTCTCAGGCATGGGCGGCAGCCGCATGGGCCCGGCCTCGATCATGCGCTTCTACCGCAAGAAGGCGCTGATGACGAACACGCTGAAGCCCCAGGACATGCGCGAGATCAGGGAACTCCCGGCGGCGTAGGGCTGATTGCGCGGCCCCACACACAATTCGTCACCCCGGATTTATTCCGGGGTCCAGGGCATCGAGCGTCTGTCGTGCAATTGACTCCTGGACCCTCGGGTCAAGCCCGAGGGTGACAACCGAGGTAATGTTCGCGGCCTTTGCCCCCAACACATCTCGTCACCCCCGCTCACGCGGGGGTCCAGGGCAACCGTCACATCCGAATGTGACGGTTGAGTTGCAAACGCAGGCTCTTGTGGCCCTTTCCGCAACACCCGAGGGTTTGGTACGTTAATGCAAAGAGCGCCCTTGTTGCGAACCCTATGACCCGTCCGCGTTTTTCCGCTGTTGTCGCGCTGTTCTTGCTGGCGGCCTGTACCACGCCGCGCACCGAGGTGCCGTCGGCCTACGTGCCCTACGGGGCCATGCGGCTTGATTCCGCCCAGACGGTATTCTTCAACGACCGGCCCCTGCCGCCCGATCCCATCGCCGCCGACCACACCGGCGACGGCCAGATCGTCATTGTGGCGCTGTCGGGCGGGGGCTCGCACGGCGCTTTCGGCGCGGGCGTGCTGAACGGCTGGACCGAAAGCGGCGCGCGGCCCCCGGCTGATGTTGTCACCGGCGTGTCGGCGGGCGCACTCCTGGCCACGTACGCCTTCCTGGGTCCGGCTTACGACGCCAAGGCCGAGGAGATTTACGCCTCCATCACCAACAAGCGCGTCTACGAGCGTCGCGATTTCATCAGCATTCCGTTCAGTCCGTCGTTCGTGAGCCAGAAGCCGCTCCGCGACCTGATGGAATCCCTGATGACGGACGAGGTGCTGGATGCCGTGGCCAAGGAGCGCCGCGACAAAGGCCGCCGCTTGCTGGTGGCCTCCACCGACCTCGACAACAGCCGCGTGGTGACGTGGGACTTGACCGCGCTGGCCAACAGTACGCGGCCCGACCGGCGGGCGCGGTACGTGAACGCCATCATGGCATCCTCGGCTATTCCGGGCTTCTTCGAGCCGGTGATGATCTCGCCCGACCCGGACACCCCCGGCAAGAACGCCCAGATGCACGTGGACGGCAGCATGTCCACTTCGATCTTCGTGCCTTCGCTGATCGGCGCGGACGATAAGCTGCCATTGAAGGTGTACGCCGTCGTCAATTCCCAGTTGCTCGAGGAGCGCAGCGACAAGCTGCTTGAGCCAAACACCATCGACATTCTGGAAGCCGCGGTGATGAAGATGATGCGCACCGTTCTGCAGCGCAGCCTGTACGACGCCTACCTCGCGACCATGTTCGTGGGCGGCGAGTTCTACATGATCGGTATGCCCGAGGACCGGGAACTGGCCACCAACCAGTTGAAGTTCAAGCCCGAGGTGTCGGCCAAACTGCTGGGGCTGGGCCGGTCGATCGCGCGCGGCAACGGGTGGAAAACCGAACTGCCGCGCTTTGACTCCCTCGTCACGCAGGTTCAGTCCAACGAACTGCTGAAGGGCCTGCGTCCGGCGCGGCCCAGACCGGCGGCGGCGCAGCCGAAACCAAAGTAAGCCTGCCGCGCTATTTCAACAGCGACATCAGGCTCGAGGTATCCCAGCGGCCGTGCCCTTGCGCCTGCACCTCGGCGTAGAACTGGTCCACCAGGGCCGTGACGGGCAGGCGCGCGCCGGTGCTGCGGGCCTGGTCGAGGCAGATGCGCAGGTCTTTACGCATCCAGTCCACCGCGAAGCCGAAATCGAACTTCTCCTGGCACATGGTGCGGCCGCGGTTCTCCATCTGCCAGGATTGCGCGGCCCCTTTCGAGATCACATCCAGCACCGCCTCCATGTTCAGCCCGGCGCGCTGGCCGAAGTTCATGGCTTCGGCCAGGCCCTGCACCAGGCCCGCGATGCAGATCTGGTTCACCATCTTGCTCAGTTGCCCGGCGCCGCTGGGGCCCATGAGGCGGCAGGCTTTTGCATAGGCCTGGATGATGGGCTCGGCTTTGGCGAAGTGTTTGTCATCGCCGCCGCACATGACACTCAGTTGGCCGTTCTCGGCCCCGGCCTGGCCGCCCGAAACAGGCGCGTCGATGAAGCCGACGCTAAGCCCTGCGCATTCCTTGGCCAGGCCGCGCGCCAAATCCGCCGAGGCGGTGGTGTGATCGACGATTACTGTGCCCGGCGCCATGCCGCCCAGCATGCCGTCCGGGCCGCTGACCACGGCCCGCACGTCCGGGTCGTCGCCGACGCAGCAGAAGGCCACCTCGGCCCCCCGGCAGGCCTCGCGCGGGGTGCTGGCCAGCGCGTGCCCGTACTTGGCCACCCAGGCCTCGGCCCGGGCCTTGGAGCGGTTAAACACCCTTACCTTGTGCCCCTTGGCCGCCAGGTGCCCAGCCATAGGGAAACCCATCACCCCAAGCCCGATAAACGCCACTGTCGCCATGTCTTTAACCCTTCTGAACGCGCGTTTCGTGACCCTGTGTCCGGCCCGACACTACCACGGGGAATGCGACAATGAAGGGCACAGGCGCCTTGGCAATGGCGCTTCGGGCGTGCGAACCTGTGACCTTGGGAGAGCGGGATATGACGGTCGCAGAAGCGTTCCGTATCGGTCTGGTGGGCTTGGCCCTGGCGTTCGGCGTCAGTGGTCAAGCGCATGCCCTGGGCCAAGCCACGCTGGACACCAAGAACGATCCCGCCAGCGCCATCCGCCGCGTCATCGAACAGCAGTTGGACGCCATCCGCAAGGATGACGCCGAGCGTGCGTTCTCGTTCGCCTCGCCCAACATTCGCCGCGCCTTCCGGGACGCCGACACGTTCATGGCGCTGGTGATGAAGGACTACGCGCCCATGCGCCGCTGGCAGGCGGCGACGTTCCTGGATTTGCGCACCTACGAGGGACACTACGTGCAGCGCGTGAAGCTGACCGACAACAAGGGTGCCTCATCTGTCGCCAACTACGCGCTGATCAAGGCTGCCACCGGCGAGTGGTGGGTGGCCGGCGTGGCCATGGAGGACAAGGACGCCGCTTCCAAAACCGAATGAGATTCTGGCGCTGCCAACAAAAAAGCCCCGGATGATCTCCGGGGCTTTTTGTTTGTGTATCGCGATGAAATTACTTCGCGGGCTTCTGATAGAGATGCGTGAAGCGGTCGCTCTCGCCAATGGCCGTGTACTTGGCCTTGTCCACGTCGCCTTCGCGGTAGGTGGGCGGCAGAGTCCACACGCCCTTGGGGTAATCCTTGGTGTCCTTCGGGTTGGCATTCACCTCGGACTTCGCCACCAGTTTGAAGCCGGCCGCTTCGATGATCCCTTGCGCGTAATCCTCGCGCACATAGCCGCTGGTGGCCTTGGGGTCTTGCGGCTGGTCGGTCTTGGCGCGGTGCTCGACCACGCCCAGGTAACCGCCCGGCTTCAGTGCATCGTGGAACACCTTGACCATTGCTTCCGCCGAGCCGTTGCCCATCCAGTTGTGAATGTTGCGGAAGGTCAGCACCATGTCCACTGACCCGGCAGGCACCGGAGTCATCTGGTTGGTCTGGGGCATCAGCACGGCAACTGTGGGCTTGCCGTAGAGGGCCGCATTCTTTTCAAGATCGGCCTTGAAAGCGTCGACCTGCTTTTTCGCGCCTTCGCTGCGGGCAGGATCCCAGTGGGCGGCGATGTAGTTGTCTTTCAGAACGGGGGCCAGCACCTCGGTGTACCAGCCACCGCCGGGCCACACTTCCATCACCTTCATGTTCTTGCTGAGGCCGAAGAATTTCAGCGTCTCCAGCGGGTGGCGGTGCTGGTCGCGGGCCTTGTTCGCATCAGAGCGGTGGCTGCCGGCCAGCGCCTTTTTCAGTTCGGCCTCGGTGGCGGCGTCCATCTTGGCCATCACGGGGCTGGCGAACAGGGCCGCGGCGGCCAAGGCCCCCATCAGGGCGTGCGTTAAACGATTGCTCATGCTTTGGACTCCTCCCACAAAACAAGTTTCTCCCAAAAAGCCCCGGCACTCTGAAAGAGCAGGGGGCCGGTGTCGCGGCCTTTTTTATCGCTGTCCGCTGCTTGTCCCGAATGACGAAACTGTGATGAGGTTGGCGATCATGCCGGCAAAAACCACCGCCGGTTGGCTAACCCCAGGGTTCATCGACACTTTCTCTTAATAATGGCATTATATAAGCGGTGGCAGGGATGATGGCCTGGGTTTAGCTGGCGGCAACAGCCGGCATCGCAGACCGCGCCGATGGGAGAAGCCACGGGTATGTCACGAATATGAACGTTTCGCTGACCAAGCGACCTGCGCCCTTCGACGCCGGCCAAACCCCTGCGTCCGGCAACGCGAAGCCGTCAAAACCACCCTTCAAGTTTGTCCTTTTCATCCAACAGTTGATAAAACGCCTGCGGCATTGGCGCAATTATGTGCCGCCCAATGCCGTCACCTATGACATGGCGGTGAAACAGTTTCTCGGCAACGTCATGGGGGTCACGTCGCGCACGTATCCCGCCTGGCTGAAGGTGATCGAGGACGCGCTGGCCGAACACAACGCCACCGACAACCGCAAGGCCGACACCGAAATCGCCGCCCATTACCCGGTGGATGATTTTTACTTTGCCGGGTTCGTGGCCCTGGAAGCGGCTAAGATTCCAGGCCTGTACGAAAGCGCCGAGGTGGATACGCTGTTCAGCGTCATCGCCGACCAGCTTGATGTGGCGGCCAACCGCAACGACCGCGTGGTTTCGGATCTGTTCTTCGAAATCATCGCGAGGCTGAACCTCTTGCATGCCGAGGCCAGCCAGAAGCAGCCTTATGACAAGGTGGTGAAAGTCATTTTGAAACGCCTGGACTTCGACAAGTCCGATGCGGGCAAGCTGCTGTTGGCCGACAAGGCCTTCCGCCAGCTCCTGGCCGAGCCTTTTGCCCTCTACGCCCCCCAGTGGTGGGAGAAGTTCAAGGCGAAGTTTGTCCTCTATCAGCCCAGAGCGGACGAGAAGAACGAAGAGAAGGACCAGGAAGCCCTGGCCGAACTGATCCGCGTCACTGAAGCGCGCCGCAAGGAACCGAAGCGCCGCTGGCGCAAACGCGCGGGCTCGCTGTTCGACGCCGCGTAAAGCGTGGGGTGTAACCCCCTCAAAAGGCTTGCTCCTTAGCGGTTGCGGATTTCCGCCACATTTATGATAACACTAGCGCCCGAAGCGCGGGTGCGGGGCGCCGAAGCCGCGTCTGCGCTCCTGAAAATGTCATAGGTCCCGACCGAGTTTTCCCCGCATGGCCCGTTGGTTCGCGATTGGTTTGTCCGTCCTGCTGATGGGCGTATTCGTGGCCGGTGCGGGCCTGGTCTACATTTTTTACACCTACGGCAAGGGGCTGCCCGACCACAACCAGTTGGCCAAGTACGAGCCCGCCGTGGCCACGCGCATTTACGGCGGCGATGGCCGCCTGATCCAGGAATACGCGGTCGAAAGCCGCATTTTCGTGCCGGTGGAAGCCATCCCCAAGCGCGTCATCGACGCCTTCCTGTCGGCGGAAGACAAAACCTTCTACGAACACAACGGCATCGACTTCGCGGGTTTGCTGAAGGCGGTGCTGATCACCAACATCGAGCGCAAGCTGGAAGGCCGCCGCTCGGTGGGGGCGTCTACCATCACGCAGCAGGTGGCGAAAAATTTCCTGCTGTCGGACGAATACAGCTTCGAGCGCAAGTTCCGCGAGGCCATTCTGGCCATCCGCATGGAGCAGACCTTCACCAAGGACCATATCCTCGAGCTGTACCTGAACGAGAACTTCCTGGGCACCGGCTACGGTGTGGCGGCGGCCGCGCGCAACGCCTTCAACAAGTCGCTGGACGAACTGACCATCGCCGAGGCCGCGTTCATCGCCGGTTCGGCGCAGGCGCCGGGGCGCATCATGCGCGATCCTGAATCAGGCCGTGACCGGCGCGATTACGTGATCGAGCGCATGTACGAGGACGGCCACATCACCGCCGCCGAGGCTGATGCCGCGAAGAAGGAGCCCATCGCGCTCAACCGTCCCGTCGACAACCAGGCCGCCGAAGGGGCCGAGTACTTCGCCGAAGAGGTGCGCCGCGACCTGGCCAAAACCTACGGCAGCGATGCGCTGTACAAGGGCGGGTTGGTGGTGCGCACCTCGCTGAACTCGGACTTTCAGGCCGCCGCGCAGAAGTTCATGCAGCAGGGCCTGGTGACGTACGATATCCGCCACGGTTACCGCGGCGTACTGGCCAAGCTCGATAACAAACGGTCTTTGCTGGAG
>JAEUKM010000110.1 GCA_016793085.1 Rhodospirillaceae bacterium | reverse complement strand
CGGTGCCGGAAGGGGATGGACGCCCCCGACCCGGCGAAGGAGCCGCGGTTGACGGTGTGATCATCCCCGCCGGTGGTGATGCTGAAGCCGCCCAAGCCGCTCAAACCTGGAATGTTTCCAAACACCGGGTGGCTGAAGCGGGCCACGTGCCAATGGCCCCAGAACCGGTCCTCGGCGTCGGGCGTGGTGTTGGCCTCCATCCAGGCCCGGGTGTCTTGCCACGCCCCCTTCACCTGGTCAGTGCAACTCTCCACGGCAGGCGTGCCGACGTCGTCACACCATGCTGCGTTATCGGTCAGCGTTTTGGCGATCAGAGCGGGCCTGGCACCCCAGAGCTCGCCGAAGGTGTCGCCCATCTCGTCGCGGAACAGGCGGACCTTCAGGCGCTCCATCCATAGGGCAAAGACGAGGGGCTCCACACGGTCGGCAGCGGCCGTGCCGTCCCACTGGCCGAGCTGCCCGATCAGAGGGTCCTGGCGGTCTTGCGCGGGCAGCATGCCGACCAGCAGCGGCGTCATTTCGCGCGCCACAAGTGAAACTTGATCTTGCTGAAGGTTGATCTGGTCGCTCAACCGCAATCCCGCGCGGCCTTCCAACTGCGCGGCGATGCGCTGGGCGCGGTAGCCCTCGGGCCATTCCCGGGCGATCATGACGGGGTAATCGTCGGGCACGACCTGGTTGTTGGCGTTGACCAGCACGCCTAAGTCCGGGTTCAGGCTTTGCGGCTGCGCGGTGAACGGCGCCCAGCCGGTCCAGTCGCAGGTGCCCGTTGCGCCGTCGGCAGGCAACAGCCCATCGCAGGCATTGTCACGGCGCAGGGGAATTCGCCCGGCAGCGATATAGCCGATGCTGCCCAGGGTGTCGGCGTACATCAGGTTCTGTTGCGGAGCATGGAACCGCGCGGCCGCGGAGATGAAGTCGTCGGCGTTGGCCGCACGCGCCATCTGGAAAATAGCGTCGGACGAGTGATCGTCCGGGGCCAGCAACGTGGCCGACAGCGCCAGCACGCGGCCTTGGGTTTCGGCCTCGGGCAGGATGTCGCTGACGACCGGGCCATGCCGCGTGGTGCGGACGCGGATAACATGCATGGCGCCAAAGCGCACCTTGATAGCTTCGTCGCGGACATCGAAGGGAATTTCTCCGTCAGGCGTCTGGTAGCTTTGCCCGTCGTCCGAAACCGTTTCGATGAATAGATCTTGCGTGTCGCCATGGGTGGTGGTGAAGCCCCAGGCGACGTTGCCGTTGTGCCCTAAGAGATGAAACGGCACGCCGGGCATGGTCGCGCCTGTCAGCGTGACGCCGGGATACGACAGCCCCGCCAGATACCACATGTTCGGCGACTGGAAATTCAGGTGCGGGTCGTTGGCGAGATACGGCTTGCCCGTATCGGTGCGTTCGGGCCCCACGGCCCAGATGTTCGAGGCGAGTGTCGGGCGGACCACATCGGTCATGGCGGCGTGCAGACGCGTCAGAAGGTGCAACGGCACGCTGGCCAGCGTGGCCGGAAACTTGGCGCTCGTGTCGGGCCACAGTTCGGCGGCGCGCTCGGGGCCCAGCTTGGCGATGATCGCCGCGCGCCCCAGTTCCTCGGACCAGTTGCCCGAGAGTTGCAAGCCCATCAACTTCTGCCACACCAGCGAGTCCGCGATCTGCCAGGGTTCGGGGGTGAAGAACAAGAGTTTGAATTCCAGGGGCAGGGCGTTCTTGCGCTCGGACAGGAAGGCGTTGACGCCTTGGGTGTAGGCCTTGGCCGCCGACAGCGTTTCGGCGTCAAGCGCAGGCAGGCCCGCCACGGCGCTGCGATACACACCCAGCGTGCGCATGAACTTGTCAGTGCTCAGACCCAAGGGCCCCAGGATTTCCGACAAACGCCCCTGGCCGATGCGGCGCATCATTTCCATCTGGAAGAAGCGGTCCTGCGCATGGACGTAACCCAGGGCCATGTAGGCATCGGGCGCGGACCCAGCGCTGATCCACGGCACGCCCTGCGCATCGCGCGTAATGGTCGCAGGCGCGCTTAAACCAGACGCGTCCAAGGTGCCTTCGGTAAGGGGAAGCGCACTGTAGGCCGCATAAGTGCCGTAGCCTGCGATCAGGAGTGCAAGCCCAAGCACGGCGCCGATCAATCCCAAACCAATGCGCAAAAGCCACTTCATAGAGAGTCCGCTCACAGCCTTTTTAAGGCTCTTTTCAGGGTTTAAGATGTAGCGTCGCGACTGAACAATGCCGTCTGCCCATGACCCGTTTCAAGCCATACGACGATGAAAGCGACGCTATCGCGGCCCAATATGGCCGCGAGGTGCTGTTCGAAGTCATTCTGATGGGCAATACGGCCAAGGTGACCGCGATTGACGCCGATACGGGCCTCGAGGTCAGCATTATCGCGCCCGCCAACGCCACGTCCTACACGCTGAAAATGAACGCCATGCGCAAGCTGGAGGCGGCGTTAGCAAAAGCCGAAGCCGAGGCCGCTGAACCGGGCGGGCGGCACCCCCGCCGTCCGGGCCGCTACGCTTAATCCGCACCCGCTAAGTCCCCGCAAATCCTCATAATTCAATTGTCCCTAGCGCACTGGTGGGGCACCCCCGGATATGGTATCGGGAGCGCGAATTTCAGCACCCGAATTTCAGCAGAGGCCGCCCTTCACCGTCATGTCCGATCCTCGCCTAGCTCAGCCCGGAGACGTTATCGCCATTGCCAGCGATCATGCGGGGTTCGAGCTGAAGGAAAGCCTGAAGGCGGAATTGACGGCGCTCGGCTTCAAGCCGCTTGATCTCGGCACCCATTCTGCGGAGTCCGTCGATTACCCCGATTACGGCCATGCGCTGGCCCAGGCCATTCTGGACAAGAAGGCCAAGGCCGGCGTGGCTGTGTGCGGATCGGGCATCGGCATCAGCATTGCCGTTAACCGCCACGCCGGGGTGCGTGCTGCCCTGGTGCACGACGAGAACACTGCCAAGCTCGCGCGCGAGCACAACGACGCCAATGTGATGGCCGTGGGCGCGCGCATCGTGCCCGCCCCGCAAGCCAAGACCATGCTGAAAACCTTCTTTGCCACCGAATTCGCTGGCGGCCGCCATGCCGGGCGCGTCACCAAGCTTGGATAAAAATAAGACTTAAAAGGACCGCTGCCATGGATCAACGTGTCGCATCATCATTTTTCGGAGCTTCGCTGGCCCAGGCCGATCCGGAAGTGTTTTCATCCGTCGCCAACGAACTGGACCGCCAGCAGACGCAGATCGAACTGATCGCCTCGGAGAACATCGTCAGCAAAGCTGTGCTGGAAGCCGTCGGCAGCGTGCTGACCAACAAATACGCCGAAGGCTACCCCGGCAAGCGCTACTACGGCGGCTGCGAGTTCGTCGACGTTGCTGAAACCATCGCCATCGAGCGCGCGAAAAAGCTGTTCAACTGCACATGGGCCAACGTCCAGCCGCATTCGGGCGCGCAGGCCAACGGAGCGGTGTTCCTGGGCCTTTTGCAGCCGGGCGATACCTTCATGGGCATGGACCTGGCCGCCGGCGGCCACTTAACCCACGGCTCGCCCGCCAACATTTCCGGCAAGTGGTTCAAGGTCGTCTCCTACGGCGTGCGCCGTCAGGACGGACTGATCGACTACGAACAAGTGGAAGCGGTCGCCAAGGAACACAAACCGAAACTGATCATCGCCGGCGGCTCGGCCTATTCGCGCATCATAGATTTTGCGAAGTTCAGCCAAATCGCGAAATCCATCGGCGCGTACCTGATGGTGGATATGGCGCACTTCGCAGGGTTGGTTGCCGCCGGGCTGTACCCCAGCCCGCTGCCGCACGCCGATGTGGTGACGACGACGACGCACAAAACATTACGCGGGCCCCGCGGCGGCATGATTTTGTCGAACCGCGAGGACATCGGCAAAAAGATCAATTCCGCCGTGTTCCCGGGCAACCAGGGCGGCCCCCTGATGCACGTGATTGCGGGCAAGGCGGTCGCTTTGGGCGAGGCGCTTCAGCCCGAATTCAAAACCTACGCCCAGCGCATCATCGACAACGCCAAGATGCTGGCCGATACGCTGATTAAAGGGGGCCTGGAAATCGTCTCCGGCGGCACCGACAGCCACGTCATGCTGGTGGACCTGCGCCGCAAGAAGCTAACCGGCAACGTGGTCGAGCACCTGTTGGAGCGTTCAGGCATGACCGCCAACAAGAACGGCATCCCGTTCGACCCGGAAAAGCCCACTGTCACCTCCGGCGTCCGTCTGGGTTCGCCCGCGGCCACCACCCGGGGCTTCGGCACGGCCGAATTCAAGCAGGTGGGGGAATGGATCGTCGAGGTCATGGACGCCCAGGCCGCCAACCCGGGCCAGACCGAGGCCGTGGAAGCCGCCATCCGGGCCAAGGTCAAGGATTTGTGCCGCCGGTTTCCGATTTATCAATAATTAGGGGTCAGGGTAGACTCTTGAACGAACGCTGCGCCTACGGGCCGCAAAGGCCGGGGCGCGTTTGAGGGGAAGGGGCTGATATGCGTTGTCCTTATTGCGGGCATGCCGATACCCAGGTGAAAGATTCACGTCCGACGGACGACAACTCGGCGATCCGCCGCAGACGGGCCTGCCCGGCGTGCGGGGCGCGTTTTACGACATTCGAGCGCATTCAACTGCGCGAACTGGTGGTCGTGAAGAAGAACGGCGCACGCTCTCCGTTTGACCGCGACAAGCTCGCGCGCTCCATCACCATCGCCTGCCGCAAGCGCCCCGTGGACGAGGAGCGCATCGAGCGCGTGGTCAACAGCATCCAGCGCCGCCTGGAAAGCATGGGCGAAACCGAGATTCCGTCCAACACCGTCGGCGAGATGGTGATGGAAGCCCTGCAGGGCTTGGACAAAGTGGCCTATATCCGCTTTGCCTCGGTTTATAAGAATTTCCGTGAAATCAGAGACTTCGAGAACTTCGTTGAGAACATCAGCGAACCGTCGAAGGCCGACGAAAACCTCTGATGCCGGGCCTGCCGAAACACGCGTCGGCACACACCGATCTTGAACATATGCGTGCGGCCCTGATGTTGGCCGCACGGGGCCTGGGCGATACCTGGCCCAATCCCGCTGTCGGCTGCATTATCGTCAAAGAGGGCATGGTTGTCGGGCGCGGCTGGACGCAATCGGGCGGACGGCCCCACGCCGAAACCGAAGCCCTGAAGCGCGCCGGTGCCGCCGCCAAGGGGGCCACGGCCTACGTGTCATTGGAGCCGTGCAGCCATCACGGTAAAACGCCGCCCTGCGCCGAAGCGCTGATCGCTGCCGGTATTGCGCGCGTTGTCTCGGCCACCACAGACCCGGATCCGCGCGTGTCGGGGCAAGGGGTGGCAAAGCTGCGCGCCGCAGGTATTGACGTGACGGAAGGTGTCGGCAAAGCCGAGGCTGAGGCGCTGAATGCGGGCTTCTTCACGCGCGTCACCCAGAACCACCCGTTGCTCGCCTTGAAAACCGCCACCAGCCTGGACGGGCGTATCGCGCTGGCCTCGGGCGAAAGCCGCTGGATCACGGGCGAACGGGCGCGAGCCACGGTGCACGCCATCCGCGCGCGGTTCGACGCCATCCTGGTGGGCTCGGAGACGGCCGTGCAGGACGACCCGGACCTGACCTGCCGGATCGAAGGTTACGCGGGACGGCCCAAGGTCCGCATCGTGTTGGACCGGCGTTTGCGCCTGCGGCCAGCGCTGAAGCTGGCCCAGACCGCCAAAGCCATTCCCACCTGGATTTACACGTCACACTCGGCGCCTGCGCCCGACCGCGAGGCCCTGGCCAAAACCGGGGCCGTGGTCATTCCAGTACCCGATACCGCCGCAGCACTTGCCGACATGGCAGCCCGTGGGCTTACCCGCGTCCTGGTGGAGGGTGGGGGGCAGGTGGCCGCCGCCCTGCTGAAGGCGGGTTTTATCAGTCAGGTTTACTGGTTCAGGGGCGCGCAAGCCCTGGGGGCCGAGGCCCGGCCCGCCATCGGGGCCCTGGCCCTTGACCAATTGGCGCTGGCCCCTCAATTCAAGCGCCTGGAGACCCTGCCGCTGGGCGGCGATACCCTCGAGATTCTGAGCACCTAAAGCCGTTTCCGGGCTAT
>JAEUKM010000208.1 GCA_016793085.1 Rhodospirillaceae bacterium | reverse complement strand
CCTGCTTCATTCAACCGCGGCGCCGGCATGTGAGCGGCGCGTGTGGCAAAAACCGCCACCGCCATCCAATACGTTACCCGATTGATTGCATGGCAGCGCCGACATCTAGGCATCGTGCGGCGCGGTTTTACAACGCCCTCTGAAGTCGCACCTACAAGAAACATCGCCGGCTTGAGCCCCATGGGTCGGGTCAGCAAAGCGTGACCCGACATTGCCGCGCAGTGCCCGCGGGAAGTGCGGCGCTGGCTTAGACTGCGCCAACCTGGCCAACCTCGGCTGCGGGCTCGCCCATGCACGGCGCACAAAAGCAAAAAGGCCCGGGCTTTCGCGGACCTTTTGACTGGTGCTGGATGGTGGAGGGAGAAGGATTCGAACCTTCGAAGGCAGTGCCGTCAGATTTACAGTCTGATCCCTTTGACCGCTCGGGAATCCCTCCACGGGACACAGGGCGCGGATTATATACGGGTCGGTGAGTTAGTCAAGCACCCGCGGCACCCCGCAGAAACATCCCGGCGCGTGGCGCAAGCGCCGGGGAAACCCCCGCAAACGTCGCGGAGGGTGGCGCAATCGTCGAGGAGCCACGCTCAATCGCTGCGGAGACCCGCGCGATTTTCCAGCCAACCCGAGCAATTTTCCAGCCAACCCGCGCAATTTTCCAGCCAACCCGCGCAAATGCCAGGGAGTGTGGCGCGAGCATTGGTGAGCACGTCGCAGAAGCTGGACGACCTGGCGCAGGATTCAGGAGAGATCTCCCGAACTTCAAGGAGCGTCGCCGGAAATTTGCGGAGAGTCTCCTGGGGCCCGCGCGAGGTGGATGAAGAATTGCGCGGGTTGGCTGGAAAATCGCGCGGGTGCACGGAATTGTCGGGGAAGTCAGCACGCGGCGCTCGGCTTTCGGTGGAGCCGGGGCGCCCGGGGTGGTCGCGGTGTGCCGTGTCTGGTAGTATCCGCGCCGTCATTGGGGAGTAGCCTCTCTTCGCTCCGAAGAGGCTTGCGTCAACATACTTGCCGGCCACGGCATGGCGCAAGCGGTTCCCATACTTGGCAAGACCATTGACCACCCAAGCTTCCAAGGCCGGAGAGCTTGCGTGGTCAATTGGAAACTCCGGCCAGGTGTGCGTAATGGAATCCTTCCTCGTATCGACGGGCATCGTCGCCCTCGCTGAAATCGGCGACAAGACCCAGCTGCTCGCCTTCATCCTCGCGGCCAAGTTCCGCAAGCCCGTTCCCATCATCATCGGCATCCTGCTTGCCACCATCGCCAACCATGGCTTTGCCGGGGCGCTCGGCGCGTGGATCACGTCCCTGGTCGCTCCGGGAACAATGCGCTGGGTGCTCGGTGTCTCGTTCATCGGCATGGCGATCTGGACGCTCATCCCCGACAAGTTCGATGAGGACGAGGCCAAACTGGCCAGACTCGGCGTCTTCGGCACAACCTTGATTGCGTTCTTCCTGGCCGAAATGGGGGACAAGACCCAGGTGGCCACCGTCGCGCTGGCTGCCCAGTATCACGCCTTCCTGCCGGTCGTGATGGGCACCACGCTCGGGATGATGATCGCCAACGTACCCGCAGTGCTTCTGGGCAACACGATTGCCGACAAGATGCCCGTGCGCCTGGTTCACATGATTGCGGCGGCGATCTTTGCCGTGCTTGGCGTTGCGACGCTGCTGGGCGCTGGCGAATCCCTCGGGCTGTAAGAGCAGATCAGAGATTCGCTGCAATCGCGAGCATCCCGCCCAGGTTGATCGCCAGCCCGACGGCGAACTTGAGCGGGTGTTTCTCGAGTGAACTGGCAAGCGTGCGTGCCATGATCGTCCCCTTGTCGTTGAATGGTGTGCCTATATTGTGGGCAGGACGCTGCCCGATGACCAATCGGGAATGCCGATCTTCATGATGCGACCTGGCTATTGCAGACATCCGTCCAGACGTCCGCCCGAGGTGCGAGCGCCCGCCGACGTGGTCGATGCGCGGGGCAGGCAACTCTCCTCGTCGGGCGGAAGCTGCGCAGCCGTCCGGAAGGTGCGCTCAGGATCAAAGGTGCCGATGAGCCGGGCTCGGCGGCCTTCAAGGAGTTGTCCGTTCCCGCCAGGCAGACCGACAGCCAGTGGTTCTCCCCCTACAGCTTCTCGGGCGCCCCCCTCGCCAAGTGACGACATCACCCGCCGCATGAAGGCAGGCGTCATTCAGGTGCGGAAAGCCCTGCTCACCGCCCCACGGTCTTGCCGGTCGACGCTCTGCCCCTCAGCCCTGGGCCAGAGCGTCGGCGACTGACAGGCACAAGGCCGTCGTTCGACTCACGCGGAGCGAACGGGCGCACATAGCAAGACAGCCTGTCACGCTCGAAGCGCAACAGGCTGTTTTGTAAAGAATGAGTGGTGGACCGAATGAGGATCGAACTCACGACCTCCGCATTGCGAACGCGGCGCTCTCC
>JAEUKM010000203.1 GCA_016793085.1 Rhodospirillaceae bacterium | reverse complement strand
CCTGAAAACACGCAGATTCGGCCGATTCCCGGCCCCCCTTGAGGTTCTGGGCCAATCCGGTTACAAACCGGCCTCCATTTGACCCCCCGGACACCGGGCGAGGGTGTGGTTTTTCGGCCTTTTCCCAGGGCTGGCGGCGGGGATTGATTGACCCCGTGGCGAAAGCCGCGCACTCTCACTCAATCGCAATGAGGATGACTCACCATGGCGCGCGTTACCGTTGAAGATTGCGTTGAAAAGGTTCCCAACCGGTTTGAACTGGTGATGGTGGCCAGCCAGCGTTCGCGCGAGATTTCCTCGGGCGGCGAGCCGCGCGTGCCGCGCGACAACGACAAGAACCCGGTGGTGGCCTTACGCGAAATCGCCGACAACAAGGCCATTCCCTCGGACCTGTACGAAGCCTTGATCCAGGGCCTGCAGAAGCACGTCGAAGTGGATGAGCCCGAGGAAGACGGCTTTGACGCCATGGCGGCCAATCCCGAATTTGCCGCAATCGCCGGTCAGGTTGGCGAGCAGGTCGTGGCCGGTACGGGCATGAGCATTGAAGAAATGGACGATGAGGAAGACGAAACACCCACTCGTCAAACCGCGGATCACCCGGCAGTCAGTTATGAGGATGCAGACGAACCCGGCCGGAACGACTAAACCGCAACCAACGCTTCATTTCTTACGCATGGGGTGTGCCCTTGCGCACACCCAAATTCTGAATTTCCTCCAAAGTTCATGCCTTGGCCGTGACGGCGGGAGTATGCCGTCATGATGCGCCAGTTCGAACTGGTCGAGCGCGTCAAAGCCTACGACCCCAACGCCGACGAAGACGCCATCAACCGCGCGTACGTGTACGCCATGAAGATGCACGGCTCGCAGAAGCGGGCCTCGGGCGATCCGTACTTCTCGCATCCCATCGAAGTGGCGGGCATTCTCACCAACTACAAGCTCGATGCATCCTCCATCGTGACGGCGCTGCTGCACGACATCGTCGAGGACACGCTGGCGACGTTGGAGGATATCCGCAAGCTCTTCGGTGATGAAGTGGCGCGGCTGGTGGATGGGGTGACCAAGCTCGCCAAAATCCACATCCAGAACATTGAGACCAAGCAGGCCGAGAATTTCCGGAAATTCCTGCTCGCCATGTCGGCCGATATCCGCGTGCTTTTGGTGAAACTGGCCGACCGTCTGCACAACATGCGCACGCTGCATTTCATCAAAGACCCGGCCAAGCGCCGCGCCATCGCGCTGGAGACGATGGAAATTTACGCGCCGCTAGCCGAGCGCATCGGCATGCAGGAGGTCAAGACCGAGCTGGAAGACCTGGCCTTCGCCGAGATGAACCCGGATGCGCGCGCCTCTATTTTGACGCGCCTGAAGTTCCTGGAGCTGCACGGCGGCGAGCTGGTCGGCAAGATCATGGACGAGTTGGATCAGGTGATCGCGAAAGCGGGCATCAAAGGATACATCTCGGGCCGCGAAAAGACGGCGTACTCCATCTGGCGCAAGATGCAGGTGAAGGAAGTGAGCTTCGAGCAGCTTTCCGACATCATGGCCTTCCGCATCATGCTGGACTCGGTCGAGGACTGTTACCGCGTGCTCGGCATCATTCACACCGCCTACCGCATGGTGCCCGGACGCTTCAAGGATTACATCTCCACACCCAAGCGCAACGGCTATCGCTCGATCCACACCGCCGTGATCGGGCCCTTAAAGCACCGCATCGAAATCCAGATCCGCACCACCGACATGCACAACATTGCCGAGTTGGGTGTTGCGGCGCACTGGCGCTACAAGCACGACGAGGGCGATGACGCCAGCGCGGCCGTAGCCGGCAAGCAGTATTCGTGGTTGCGCGAACTCCTGGAAATTCTGGAGCACACCCAGAACCCTCAGGAGTTCTTGGAGCATACCAAGCTCGAGATGTTCCAGGACCAGGTGTTCTGCTTCTCGCCCAAAGGTGATTTGATTGCCCTGCCGCGCGGGGCCAGCACCGTTGACTTTGCGTATGCCGTGCACTCGGAAGTGGGCGATACGTGCGTCGGCGCGAAGGTGAACGGGCGCATCGTGCCCTTGCGCACCAAGTTGCAGAACGGCGATCAGGTGGAGATCGTCACCTCGAAAGCGCAGAAGCCGTCGCCGGAATGGGAAACCTTTGTCGTCACCGGCAAAGCGCGCGCGCATATCCGCCGCCGTATCAGGTCGGACGCGCGCAACGAATACATCCGCTTCGGCAAGAGCATTCTGGAAAAGGTGTTCCAGAAAGAGGGCTACGAACTGACGCAGAAGGGCCTGCAAGGCGCGCTGGAAAAGCTGGGCCTCTCCAGCCTGGATGATCTTTATGCGAAAGTCGGCGAGGGGCGGGTGTTCGGGCGCGAGGTGCTGATCGCCATTTACCCCGGTGCGCGTACCGACGCCGACGACAACGTGGTTAACCTGTCGCAGGCCCGCACACGGCTGGCGGGCGATGAAGTGTCGGTACCGATCCGCGGCCTGACGCCGGGCATGGCCGTGCACGTGTCGGACTGCTGCCACCCGCTGCCGGGCGACCGCATCGTCGGCATCCGCGAGCCCGGCAAGGGGGTTGCCGTGCACACCATCGACTGCGAAACCCTGAAGGAATACGCCGACGCCTCAGACCGCTGGATCGATTTGTCCTGGGACACCGACCGCAGCAAGGAAGCGCACATCGGGCGGCTGTTGCTGACGGTGGCGAACGAGCCCGGCGCGCTCGGCACGTTGTCCACGGTGATTGCCAAGAACAACGGAAATATCAACAACTTGCGTTTCACCAAACGCTCGGCCGATTTCTTCGAGATGATCGTGGATATCGAGGTGAGCGGCGTGAAGCACCTCACCAACATTATCGCGGCCCTGCGGGCGATGCCCGCCATCAACGCCGTCAACCGCGCGCGCGGCTGACCGCCGGGCTTGACGAAAATAAAACCTCTGGTATAACCCGCGCCCTTCGCAGCAATGCCGCTGCGGCTATCTGGGAGTTTCGTGTCGTGAACACGATCAACGTCTTCGCCGCCAACAAGATGCGCGCAGTCCTTGTGTCTGCGGCGCCGGTTGCCGGCGTGTGCGTGGAATCCTTCTGGTAAGTCGCTGTCATTCTGTGAAACGTCCGACAGCCCGGCTTGCCGGGCTTTTTTATTGCCCGGCCGGCCGGTACTCGGACTCTTAAAAGGCCGTTCGTTATGAAAAATCCTTACATTCTTTCTCTGCCCATCATTCTCGCCACCATCACGGGCATGCTGGCGACCGATCTGTATCTGCCCGCCGTACCGATGCTTCATGAAGCTGTCGGCGGCACCGCCGTGCAGGCGCAGTACACGCTGGCCAGCTTCATGGCGGCGTTTGCACTCGGCCAACTCATCGTCGGTTCCATCGGCGACCGCGTGGAAACACGCAAGGTGATGTGGATATCCTTTGCCGCGCTCACCATCGTCTCCATGGCCTGCGCCTGGGTGCAGGACATGGGAATGCTGATCTTCATGCGCGGGCTTCAGGGCTTCGCGGCGGCGGCCAGCGTGGCGCTGGCTCCGGCGATGATCCGCGAACTGGGCGATGAGATGACCGCCATCAAGCTGATCGGCTTCGTCAGCTCCGTCGAGGCCATCGTGCCCG
>JAEUKM010000184.1 GCA_016793085.1 Rhodospirillaceae bacterium | reverse complement strand
TACGACAACGCTGAGGCTTACAAGGCGACGATGCAGCTACGCCGCTCGATCCGGCAATTTGACCCACGCCCTGTGGACCGCGCCATCATCGAAAGCTGTCTGCAGGCCGCCAACAGCAGTCCCAGCGGCGCCAACATGCAGCCGTGGCATTTCGTCGTCGTCTCCGACCCGCGCGTGAAAGCAGACATCCGCGCCGGCGCTGAAAAAGAAGAGCGCGAATTTTACAATGCCCACGCAGGCACGGGCTGGACGCGGGCGCTTGAGCCGATCGGCACAGGCCCCAGCAAGCCGTTCCTGGAGCAGGCGCCGTACTTGATTGTCGTCTTCCAGAAAAACTACGCCCTCTCGGCCAGCAACCAACGGCTGGATCATTACTACGTCACTGAAAGTGTGGGCATTGCTGTCGGCGTTCTGATCGCCGGGCTGCAGCATGCGGGGCTGGCCAGCCTGATCCACACGCCACGCCCCATGGGTTTTCTGCGGCGGATTCTCAAACGCCCCGCCAACGAGCGGGCGTGCATGATCGTGGTGACAGGGTACCCCGCGCCGGGGGCCACGGTTCCGGCCCTGAAGAAAAAAACATTAAACCAAGTAACCACTTTTATATGAATAATTTATCCACATATTGACCATTATTGAGATACATGTTCCGTTATGGCGTTATTTCACAGTGGGGAAACGCCATGACCAATACATCCAAACCGAGCCCAACCTCCCGCCGCGCCGCCCTGACCGGTGCGGTCGGTCTTGCCGCGGGCGGCGCCATGCTGTCGGGGGCGCGCGCCGCCGAGCAGCAGGCGCAAGCCGCGCCATCCGGCCGCCCACCCGTCACGCCGGTTTCTGTCGCCAAGCGCGGGGTCTACGAAACCGTGGCTCTGCGCCAAGACAATATCAATGTCACGGCCATTCAGTCCCGCGTGCGCGGGGTTGAGGTGAAGAACCTGAAGAAAACGATGGCCGACAACTTGAAGCACGTCACCGACCTGATCGACGCGGCCCAAGGCATGCCGGAAGAGTGGGGCGAGGGCGAGCGCCGCTGGGGTGCGAAGCAGGATTTGATCTGCATGCACGAGTTCCCGATTCAGGGCTTCCGCCCCTGGAACCGGCAGGAACTGAACAAAATCGCCTTCGAGATGGATGGGCCCGAAATCGCCGCCATCGGTGCGCGCGCCAAGAAGTACGGTTGCTACATCGCCTTTGGGTGTTACGCGAAGGAGAAGGACTGGCCCGACCACGTCATCAACATGTCGGTGATCGTGGGTCCGCAAGGCAATGTCGTTTCCAAGCAGTGGAAGGCGCGCAACATTCTGGGCCTGTTCGGCGAGGGCGCGCTGATCGGCACCACCATCTACGACGTGCTCGACAGGTACGTGGAAATGTACGGCTGGGACGCCACCATGCCCATCGCCCGGCTGGATATCGGCAACATCGCCATGACCGCCGTGGGCGCCGAGCCGTTGCTCTATCAGTGCCTGGCCCTGAAGGGCGCTGAGATCGTGATTCTCACCGTCACCGGCGGCACCAATGCGGAGTCGGCCATCGCCACGGCGCGCGCCAGCCGCGTGTACTGTGTCGGCGTCGGTAACTCAGTCTCGCCGGACAACCCCGGTTTTGCCGAAGCCGCAGGCTCACGCGATGAGGGCACCGTGGTTGTCGATCCGCGCGGAACGCCGCTGGCCCGCTCGGCCAATCACCATGAAGATATCGTCAGCGCGCGCGTTCCTATCGCCGACTTCCGCAAGACACGCCGCTTCCCCGAGTATCCCATGGCGCTGATGCTGCCGGTGCTGCAGCAGTACGAACCGCTGTTCCAGCCCAACGCCTTCCTGCAATACCTGCCCAAGGATTACAAAGATGCGGGCGAACTGGTACGCAAGCGCATGAGCGGGAAATAAAGCGGCGGGAAATAACGCCGCGAAATTTAGACTCTCAAGTAATCTCAAGCCGCGCTGTGCCCCCGCACAGCGCGGCTTTGCTGTGCCGAGCACACGCCGGCCCTTGCTTCAAACACAACGCCTGGGCGATAGTTTTCCCCATAACAGGGGAGAATTCCGATGACCGTCAGGGCATGGGCGAAGGCTTTTGTATTCGGCGTAGTGGCGTTTTCGCCCGCCGTATTGTGGGCGCAAGCGGCCGGGCCCGACGATGCGAAGCTGAATGCATTTTTGGACAAGGCCTTTGATGACCGCGCAGCCCTACAGCCGCAATTGCTCACCAGCCTTGGCCTCAAAACAGCCTATGACCGCCTGAACGACTACACGCCCGCGGGCGAACAGCGCCAGACTGATCTCGCCCGCAGCCAATTGGATGAACTGAAGCGCGGCTTCGATCTGGCCAGGCTGGGCGATCAGGCCAAGCTTTCTTATGAGGTGTTCGCGTGGCAGGCGGAGCAAGCAATCGAGAACCAGCGCTGGCGCGCGCACGAATTTCCCTTTGCCGCCAACCGCACGCCTACGGGTAATCTGCCCGTCTTTCTCATCAACAATCACCGCGTCGACAGCGTGAAAGACGCCGAGGATTACATCGCGCGGCTGAAGGATATCGAGCGCGTCATGGGCGAGATCGCCGCCGATGTGACCGCGCGCGCCGATAAAAAGCTTGTGGCCCCGGCCTTGGTGTTCGCACCGTCCATCGCCGACGCCCGCAAGGTGATGGCGGGCGCACCCTTCACCGCTGGGCCCGATGTGGCGGTGTGGGCCGACTTCCAAGCCAAGGTAAACAAGCTGGACGTCGATGCGGAGGCGAAGAAAAAACTGTTGGATGAGGGGCGCGCGGCCCTGACCGGGCCCTTCAAGCGCGGTTATGAGAAAATCATCGGCGTTCTGGAAACGCTGTCGAAAAGTGCAGGCGCCAACGCCGGCGTGTGGCGTTTGCCCGAGGGAGAGGCGTATTACGCCAACCGCCTGAAAAACTGGACCACCACGGCCCTGAGCGCCGAGGACGTTCACCAGACCGGCCTCAGCGAAGTGAAGCGTCTGCGTGCGGAAATGGAAGGCATCAAAGCCAAGGTCGGCTTTAAAGGCACGCTGCAGGACTTCATGACCTTCGTGCGCACCGATCCGCAGTTCTACTATCCCAACACCGAGGCGGGCCGCGAGCAGTACTTATCCGATGCCAGGGGGTTCATCGCGCAAGTGATGGAGAAGGCCCCCGCCTACTTCAGCCGCCTGCCCAAAGCGCCCCTGGAAGTGCGCGCGGTCGAGAAATGGCGCGAGGCCACGGCCAGCATCGCCTTCTACAACCGCGGCACGCCCGACGGAAAACGCCCCGGCATCGTGTATTTTAATTTGGCCGACCTGACGCAGACGCTGAAACCCCATGTGGAAGACGTCAGTTACCACGAGGGTGCGCCCGGCCATCACTTCCAGGTCAGCCTGGCGCAGGAGCAGGCGGGTCTGCCCAAGATCCGACGCTTCAACGGCCCCGGCGCCTACACCGAAGGCTGGGCGCTTTACACCGAGGCGCTGGCCAAAGAGATGGGCTTCTACCAGGACCCCTATGCCGATTTCTGTAGGCTCGCCTCCGAACTCTGGCGCGCCTCGCGCCTGGTGGTCGACACCGGCCTGCACGCCAAGCGCTGGAGCCGCGAACAGGCTCTGGCCTTCCTGAAAGACAACAGCCTGTTGTCCGATCTCGATGCGGGCCGCGAGATCGACCGCTACCTCACCAACCCAGGCCAGGCCACCAGCTACAAAATGGGCCAACTGAAAATCGTGGAATTGCGTCGCAAGGCCGAAGCCGCGCTGAAAACAAAATTCGCCCTCAAGGATTTCCATGACGCCGTGCTGTTGGACGGAGCACTTCCGTTGGGCCTTCTGGAAACCCGCGTGGACGCCTACATCGCGGCAAAGAAAGGATAGCGGTGCGTATGTCAGCGGCGCCGGAAACAGACGCGGTAAACGGAATCTACGCCGCCATTAATCGCAACGACATCCCCGCCATGTTGAAGTTCTTTGCCCCCGAGATCGAACGCATCGAGCCCGAGGGGTTTCCCACCGCCGGGACATATCGTGGGCACACAGAACTCAGCGCCCATGTCGCGCACGGGCGCGGCACATGGGCCGAAGGCACGTGCACGCCGGAAGACATCATTGTCGCCGGCGATAAAGTGGTGGCGCTCCTGTATGTGCACGTGCGGCTGAAAGCCAAGCAGGATTGGGTCGATGCGCGCTTCGCGGACGGTTTCATTTTCCGCAACGGCAAGGCCGTTCAGTGGCGCTCGTTCGCCGAACGGAAAGATGCGCTCGCCTGGGCGGGCATCGTCGCCTCAAATGCGACTTAAAATTGGTCAGAGGAATTGGCGCCCACTCGGGCCGCTAACGCAGCCCTCCGTGGCACTCAATTTTTCTAAATTCGCGAAGGCGCTCATTAAGAAAAATTGGTGCCCCCGGCCGGACTTGAACCGGCACGTCCGTTACCAGACAACGGATTTTAAGTGCGTTGATCACATTATTTATCAATAACTTACCGCTATATGTGTCCCGCCCTGTGTCCAGCATCATATCCAAACTTGTATGCGGCTACTGAGTTACGTGCCGCGCAGTCCGGCGCTTACGTGCGCGCGGTGGCGCAGCGATAAGCGGCGTAACCAATCTCTCGTAGTGTGCGAAGAGATGCTCCACGCGGTCGCGGTCGCTCGGGAAGTTGGCGGAGCGGTAAAGGCGATCCACGGCTCCATCTAACGCTTGATGCGCGCGCCGTAAGTCGCGCGGCATAACATCGGGATCGTAAAGATCAGCCAGCGTGTTGCCTGGGTGGCCTGTGCGCACATCGAGAACGGTTTGGGCAAGTTCTCGAACGCGGGCTTTCTGAGCATCGCTGGCAGTAGGCATCGGGAAAGTGTTGTACACGAGCCCAATCGAATACCGGTAATCGCTTTTAAGTCTACCGCCGATGTGACGAAGCCATGCCATGTGCATTCGCGACGTGAGTACGCCGAAGCTCCACAAGTCTCCGTCACTCACCACAAATACTAGATCGCTCGGTATAGTCGGGGGTTGAAGCCATCCAATTGGCACGTACTCTCGTCTCTCGGAGCTTACTTTGGGAATGACGAGGAAAGGTCTATCAGGGATAACCTCGACGTTATAGCGCTCAGGTGTGTCCGCAATTGCAAGCGTACTCTTTCGCTTGCTGGCCCGTCTGAACTCTCGAACATTTCGCAGTCTCTCGACAACTCGCGGCATCGTCCGGACTACTCCGGGGGCTACACCTTGCAGTGAAAGTATCCAACGCTCCAGGCCGTTAATGTATTCCTCTGAGCCAACGTATGGCCGAAGATACTGCGCTGCTGCTGGCTCTTCTGCCAGAAACGCGGCTCGTTCCTCCACGTCAAATATGTACTGTCCGTTGTCAATTGGCTGGGTGCCGCTAATACACCGAGGAACATTGCAGAGCGGCCTAGTGGTTTCATGAACAACAAGATGGCGATCCGCAATGGCATCGGCACCGAATAGATATGCTGTGAGGCCGCGATGGTGACTTTCAGTTGGATCACCATTGATGTTGTCGTAACTGAATAAGCGCTTTACGGGGACTTCACGATCACGACGGGTTAGTCCAATTATTACGACATGCACATGCGCGACCCCTCGGGCATCAGAACCCCAGGCAAAGGTGCGATGTGCATACGATAGCTCCAGGCTATATCGATCAAACAGAATGGGCCAAAGCTGGGCGACTTGCTCACCCTGAGTTATTGAGTTTGTAGCGACGAACCCAATAGACGCAGCGCCTTCGTGTATATACGCGCCCGCCTTCAAGAACCATGCGGCTACATAATCAAGCGTTCCACCGCTACCGCCGAGATTCGCAAGTCGACGAACTTGGGCACGCTGTATGTCTGACTGATACTTAGCCCCCACAAATGGGGGATTACCGAGCAAGTAAGAACATTGATCGGGTGGTAGTACGGTAGCCCAATCCACCTCCAACGCATCACCATGCTGGATGCGAGGCGATTTACGCAGGGGGATGCGGACGTAACTTTCGCCAAATTCAATGCTCAGGAGGTTGTTCATGATGTGGTCCATCATCCACATCGCGACCTCAGCAATAAGCGCGGGGAATTCTCCTAATTCTATTCCGCAGAATTGATCGACGTCTATCCGAGATAGCGTTGCCACATCGAAGTCAAATCGCGCTTGCTCATCGTGCCTAGTGCGAAACATTTCCTTCAAGAGTTCAAGTTCAAGCAATCGTAATTCGCGGTAGGTAATGATCAAGAAATTGCCGCAACCGCAAGCGGGATCGAAAAACCGCAATGATCCCAGCTTTGTTCTAAATTCATCCAATGCACGCAGACGGAGAGTATCGCGGCGTGCCCTTAACCGATTGAACTCCGCGCGAAGATCATCAAGAAACAACGGTTCGATAACTTTTAGAATATTCCGCTCCGTCGTATAGTGCGCTCCCTGTGCGCGACGCTCCCTAGGCGTCATCACAGACTGAAAAAGTGCGCCAAAGATTGCAGGTGAAACCGCAGACCAATTAAACTCGCATGCTTCTAGCAGTAATGCGCGCATAGGGGCGTCGAAAGCCGCCGTTGGAAGCCTCTCGCGGAATAAGTCTCCATTCACATACGGGAACTTCTTCAAGTCCTCATCAAGGTTTTGCTGTCGTCGATCCTCTGGCGTGTTGAGTATATCGAACAAATGAGACAGCCACGGCCCGATATCGCTTCCATCCTCGCGCGTTCGGTCTTTAATCAGTGTCAGGAATATATCGCGTGGATCGAAGATGCCGGTATCGTCTGCAAATAAGCAGAAGATCAGCCTAACGAGCAGTCGCTCCAAGTCATGACCAACATATCCCGTTGCCTTCAAAGCATCGTGAAGTC
>JAEUKM010000111.1 GCA_016793085.1 Rhodospirillaceae bacterium | reverse complement strand
GCCCTGGAAGCGATTATTCATCCGCTGGTGCGGCAAGCCCGCACGCGGTTTCTCAAGCGCGCCGCATCTCAACGCACGAAAATCGTTGCCTTCGATATTCCGCTGCTGCTTGAAACCAGGTTCGAATCTGAATGCGATGCGGTCATGGTTGTCAGCGCGCCCGCGTTTCTACAGCGCCAGCGCGCCCTCGCCCGCCCCGGCATGGATGATGCGCGCCTGAGGGCCATCCTGTCCCGCCAGATGCCGGATGCGGAAAAACGAAGCCGCGCCGATGTGGTAATCCCCACGGGGCTCGGCAAAGCCCACACTTTGCGGTGCCTGAAAAAAGCGCTTAAGGTGCTTTGAGGCAGCGGCAGGGATTAAGATGCGCGAAATCGTTCTGGACACCGAAACCACAGGGCTTGACCCCCTGAACGGTCACCGCGTCATCGAAATCGGCTGTGTGGAACTCATCAACCATATTCCCACCGGCAACACGTTCCAGACGTACCTGGACCCCGAGCGCGACGTGCCCGACGAGGCTGCCGCCGTCAGCGGGCTCACGACCGAGTTCGTCAGGGGCAAGCCCCTCTTTGCCGACAAAGTGGATGAGTTTTTGGAATTCGTGGGTGCGTCGCCCATCATCGCGCACAACGCCGGTTTTGATATCGGCTTCATCAACGCTGAATTATCGCGCGTCGACCGCGCCAAGATTCCGTCCGAACGTGCGATCGACACGGTTCTCTTGGCCAGGCGCAAATTCCCGGGCGCGCCCGCAAGCCTTGATGCCCTGTGCCGGCGTTTCAGTATCGATCTCTCGGGCCGCGCCAAGCACGGCGCGCTGATCGACGCTCAATTGCTGGCCAAGGTTTATCTGGAACTGATCGGCGGACGCGAACCCGGTTTGCTCCTCGGGGCGCAAACAACGGCGCGGCTGGAGGAGATTCATACGCCCATGAACCGGCCCGTCCGCCCGCCGCGGCCCCATGCGGCTCTGCCGGATGAAGTTGCGGCCCATACCGCGTTTGTGGGCCGCCTGAAAAATCCGATCTGGCTGAAAGCTTAAGCAGTCTGCGCCGACGAACGCATCACCCGCACCGGGTCGGTGCCGAATTTGCGCGTATACAGATCGGCGAAGTCCACCGGCTGCAGCAGCAAGGGCGGGAAGCCGCCATTGGTGGTCATGTCGCTTAAAATCTGGCGCACGAAGGGGAACAGGAAGCGGGGAATTTCAATCAAAAGCACTGCGTGCAGCTGTTCGGCGGGAATCAGGCTTTCATCCACCTCCACGGTGGCGCCGTAGGACAGCTCCAGAATGAACGCCGGCTTGTCGCCCAGGGTGGCGTTCACGGTGACGTTCAGGGTCACTTCGAAAATCGACCCGCTCAAGTGCTGCATGGCGCAGTCGAACGTGATGGGAATTTCCGGTGCGCGCTTGCGCATTTCGCCGAAAATGCCCGGCGCATGAGGGACTTCTAAGGATAAGTCGCGCACGTATTGGCCCAAAAAGCGGATCGGCGCGGGCGGCGGTGCGTTATTGGCGGCGTTGGTGTCGCTCATCGGACTCTCTAATTCAAGGCGGGCTGATTCAAACCCGGCGAGTTCAAAACTGACGGAAACGTGAACGGGGCGGCAAGCTCTATCCGGGGGCTTTCTCGATCCCGGACGCGTCAAGGCCCGGGGGCGTAACACGCCCGATAGCGCCTTACAAGTATTGGCCCAGGCTCGAAAAACCGCCCCTTGCCTTGCCACAGTGCGGGCGTTTCCGGGGGGCGGTCTTGGGGTCCGTTCCCTTGCCCTGGCAGGGTTCCAAGCCTATGTTGAACTCAACGCCGGGCCGCGAACGTACAGAACCAGGGTTTACCCCGACAATCGCGGGCGGCCCCGCGAGATTTAAAGTGAGCGCCATGGACGGCTTCCAGTTTATCGACATCATTCTGTTGGCAATGGTCGCGGGCTTCATCGTCCTGCGACTGCGCAGCGTGCTCGGCCGCCGCACGGGTCATGAGCCCGGCCGCGACGGCGTGCCCAGCGAAGGCCGCGCGCAGGACCTGGCCAACGACAAAGTCGTGGCGCTGCCCACCGCGCACCGCCGCCATCAGCCGATCACGAAATTGGATATCGAACCGGCCTATCAGGGCACACCCCTGGAGGCAGGCATGGTCGCCGTGAAGATGGCTGATCCGTCGTTCTCGGCGGAAAGTTTTTTACAAGGCGCGGCCAAGGCGTTCGAGATCATTATCGCCGCGTACGCGAAAGGCGATACCGATACCTTGCGTCCGCTGCTCAACAGCGACGTCTATGCCCAGTTCGCGCGCGCCATTCAGGAACGCGAGGACCGCAACGAAACGCTGATCAGCGAACTCGTCGTGCTGAAGCCGCCCAGGATCGAGAGCATCGAGATGAAGGGCTCGGCCGCGCACGTCGCGGTGATCTTCCAGAGCGAGCAGTCCAACGTGGTGAAGAACGCCGCCGGCGAAATTGTCGAGGGCTCGCCCGATCACGTCGAAAGCGTCACGGACGTCTGGACGTTCTCGCGCGATACCAACAGCCCCGATCCGAACTGGATTCTGATCGCCACACGCAGTGTCGATTAAGCCCGCGCACACGCTGCTGCGGTCATAATGCAACGGAGCATTCTGCAACTGTCCGCCGCCGCCCTGGTGGGCGCGGCCTTGGGCGCCACGGCCATGTACTGGCTGCGGGCCCCCGTCACCACCGAAGTCACCGTTCAGCCCGTCACTCCGCCCACGCCCATACGCCCACCGGTGACCTATGACGCGGTGGCGTTCGCATCCCTGCCCGGCTGGACCGAGGATTCCATGGCCGATGCGCTGCCGGCATTGCGCAACAGTTGCGAGGCCGTGGCGCGCGATGCGCCCGAAACCATGCATACCGCGGGCATGCTGAGCTTTACTTCGGCTGATCTGGCCTCGGCCTGCACAGCCGTGATGAACGCGGGCACGGGCGCCACCTCGGTGCGTCTGGCCGTCGAGCAGACGTTTCAGCCTTATGCCGTCAGTTTCTCCGGTAACCCTGTGGGTACGTTTACCGGCTACTACGAGGCTACCTTGCGCGGCTCTCTCACGCGCGAGGGGGCGTATCAATTTCCCCTGTACGGCTTGCCGCAAAATCTGATCACCGTGGCGCTGAAGGATTTCATCCCGGCCGACCGCCTGGACGGCACGCAAGTTCCACCCACGGTGGTGGGCCGCGTGGTCGATCAGAAACTCAAACCCTATTTCACCCGCGCCGAGATCGATGCCGGCAACGCGATCGCCGAGGACGGCACCGTGGTGGCCTGGGTGGACAGCGCCGTGGACGCCCATGTGTTGCATATTCAGGGCTCGGGCCAGGTGATGCTGCCGGACGGCACGGTGATGCGTGTGGGCTATGCCGGCAACAACGGCCACAGCTTCAAAGGCCTGGGGCGTATTCTCATCAATGAAAAAGTGCTGCCCGAGGGCGGGGCTTCCATGATCGCCGTGCGCGACTGGCTGAAGCAGAACCCCGACCGCGCGGCGGAGCTGATGAACCAGAACGCGCGCTATATTTTCTTCCGCAAGATCGAGGGCGACGGCCCCATCGGCGCACAAGGGGTGGCGCTGACGCCCGGGCGGTCCCTGGCGGTGGATCCGCGCTATGTGGCCCTGGGCCTGCCGCTTTGGCTTGATACGGTGGACCCGGACAACGCACCCCTGCAAAAGCTGGTGGTGGCGCAGGACGTCGGCGCCGCCATTACCGGGGCCGTGCGCGGGGATTACTTCTGGGGGGCCGGCGAGGGGGCCTTCGCCAAGGCCGCGCGCATGAAAAGCCAGGGGCGGTACTATGTGCTTCTGCCCCGGACGGCGGCCAAAACGGCCGGCTCCGATGCCTCCGAGTCCAGCGGGCGCTGAAACCGCGCCGGAACGCTGGTAAGTTTAGAAACGGGTAAGAATTTGGCCTTAAGTTTCGGCCAAGAACAGCCCCGCCCCCTTGCCGATTTCAGCATTGCGGTTGCAACAGAGGGCGGTGTTGGTGTGGGAGCGTTCCTGGGTCTGCCATGAACACGCCGAAAGCCACGGAAAGAAAACGCGACCGCGCGCTTTATGCGCGTCTGGTCGAATCCTACCAGGCCGACCGTGTGGGCGTGTTCGTCGACTTCGACCGCCTCAACCACCCCAAATCGCCGATCTGGAGCCCATGGGAAAACGTGGCGCCCCTGCTCATTCTCCTCATCGGCTCCATCACCGTCATGTTCACGGTCGATCTGCTGCTGGGCACCGCCATCATGGTGCTGGGTGTGTTCATCTATCTGTTCATGATCCGGCCGTGGATTTCCCAACGCGTCTACCGCCGCGCCATCGAGGCGGCCATGGACAACCTGCACAACTGGAACATTCTGTGGAAGCTGGGCGGGCTGGTCATCACGCTGAACTACATGAACAAGACGCGCTGCGTGTCGCCCGACGGCGACTGGAAGGCGTTCGTCACCCGCTATCTGCCGGAAATGGAGATGGAAGGGCTTGATGCCTACAACTCCTTCAACCAGCAGGTCCGCGATCCGGGGGCCAAGGACGACAAGGATGTCCGCACGCTTGGCGATGCGAATTTGTAACGGCCGTGCCGCCGTCCGCTAACTTTTCCGCTGCCCCATGCGCAAGCTGACCGCCGATGAAAAACGCCTGTGGGCGTTTGTCACCCGCAGCGTTGCGCCCTTAAGCCCGCGCCATCCCGCGGCCGAGGATGAACGGGCGCCCGAAACGCAAGACCCGCCGCGGGCCTCATCCTCCACCGAGGTCCCGCAAACCCTATCGCGCGAAACGCGCCAAGCACATACACATACGCCGCAACGGCCCTTGCATGTGGGGGCCGCGGTCGACATCGATGCCGCCACGGCGCGTAAATTCAAACGCGGCCAAATGCCCTGCGATGCGAAACTCGATCTGCATGGTTTAACGCTGGCCCAGGCCCACGGCGCGCTGATTGCCTTCATCCGCACCCAGGCCGAGCGCGGGAGCCGCAGCGTGCTGGTCATCACCGGCAAGGGCTCAGCCGCCAAGGATACCGGTGAACGGCAAACCGGGCGCATCAAGGCCGAGCTGATTCATTGGCTGAATGCAGCGCCGCTGCGTCCTTACATTCTGGCGGTCACGGAAGCTCCCGCGCGCCAGGGCGGCTCCGGCGCGGCGTATGTGCTGCTGAAACGGAAGGAAAGGATTCGCGCTTAAGATCAAAGACGGTGATTTTAAATACTACTATATGATCAGCGGCTCACCATCTTTGTCTGTTACGTTACCCTCCATACTTACAAATGCTTTTTTGTTGTGTAACGCCCAACTATTTATTTTGTACTGAAACTCGATCCAATGCTTAACATCGAAGACATCTTCATAATAAACAACGCCATATGCCACCAAAATTGAACCGCACTCATGGATTAGGCGCTCAAGGGCTTCAGTGAAATTTTCATAAGCGACTCTAGTAACGAGCTCTCTTTCTTTCATTAAAGAAGTTTCCGCGTTAGTTGGTGAAAGAATGGTTCTGTCTATTGGGGCGGTAGTACTCTTAAGTCTAAATTTTATCGCTGTATCAAATCGCACGTTGTATGCAGGGGTAGCCCCACCGTTTTTGATAATAAAAGACATCTTAAACTTCTTGTTGTGCTTATCGATCAAGAACTCGCCAGCCTTTACCTCCAAATAGGCCCTAAGCTCTCTACGTGCGTTCTGTTGAGCGACTGTGACAGAAGCTTGGGCAGCATCAGTTGCGCGGCGGCCATCAGTGAATGACTTGACGATAAAAACTATGCCGCCAACACCAATAATGACTTGAAAAAAAGTGAGAATACCCAGAACTCTTGCCCAACGAGCCATCTCCCATTGAGCAGCGACATCGTTTTTGGCGCGTAAGTCATGATCATCAGATTGCGAATCAGCAGATACCGGCTCTAATAAATCGATAGGGTAGCGAAAGAGGTCAAAGACAAGCGCGCCAACGTCGCTACGCCCTAGGGCGAAGCCAAGTGCTAGGCTTCCAACAAGAAGGATAATGAGCCCACGACTGATAGAGATCATGAAAACCGCCGTATTCATTATGGCGGCTGATCTTATTTTAGTGCGTGCTTTTTGTCCAAAACGCACGCAATGAGTTAGTCGCGTCGATTTTAATCACGGCACCCAGGCGCGGGTCTGGTCCGGGGTTTGCAAAACCGCCGGCGCATGGAGGTCGTACATCATGCGCACCCAGTTGGCGGCCGGGTGGCGCGCCAATGCCGAGCGCCCGGCGATGGCGCTTAAGGGCGCCCACATCTTGCCCGCCCAGTGCCAGCCCTGCTTGCGCACCACGGGCGCCAGCACGGCCGCAGCCGACAGATCGGCGTGCGTCAGCGTGTTGCCAAATAAATACGTCTGCTGCGCGCTCAAGCTCTGCACCACGTCCAGCGCGCGCATGATCACCGCCGTCATGAACTGGTCTGAGTAGCCTTCGGGGTGCACTGTGCTGCGGGTGGCCGCGTTCACCGCTACGGGCGGGCGCAGCAGGCACCACACCAGGGTGTCGGAAACCTCGCTGGTCAGCCAGCGTTCCAGGGCCAGGGCGCGCTTTCGGGTGTCGGCGTCGGTAGGCATCAGGTGCGGTTTATGCTGCGCTTCAAGCTGCAGCAAAGCCTGCTTCAGGCTGAGGTCTTTTTGCGCTTCTTTTTGCAGCATGGACTGCGAAGCGCCCGGCGCAAAAACGCTTTTGTGCAGGCGTACGGCCAGGCGCTGGGCGCGCGGCAGAACCGATGCCTGATCTGGCCGTAACCCTTTGATCTGCATAGTCCAATACAGCCGCTCCAGGCCCACGGCATAGGCCAGTTCGGGGGGCACGCTGCGGCGCATCTTGGGCGCTTCGGGCAGCGTCTCGGGGCTGAAACGCGCGCCCTTAACAGGCCCAGTTCGCGCTGGCTTGTCCTGGCTGAATTCCTCAATCTGCCGCATCGACGTATCCCCTCAACCGAAATAGAATGATACTCGTCATTCTATATGATCACAAACATATTAAAGCGAAGCCCATGCCCTTATCGAAAGCCCACAAGGAAAAAACCCGCCGAAAAATCCTCGACGCCGCGGGCGTGCTGTTCCGCAAGCATGGTTATGACGGTATCGGCATCGAGCAAATCATGGCCCAAGCCGGCCTGACGCGCGGCGGCTTCTATGCGCATTTCGACTCCAAGGCCGATCTGTTCGCCCATGTGCTGGATACCGAGCCCGCCTTCACGCGCATGCTGGCCGAACGCCAGGGCGCGACGAAGGAAGATGCGCAAAACGGCGCGCTGGATGTGCTTGCCACGTATCTCGACCCCGACAACATCGCCTACGTCACCTCAACATGCCCCATGGTGAGCCTGGCCCGCGACGTCGATAAGGGCGGCGCGCCTGCGCGCGCAGCCCTGACAAACGTCACGGCTCAACTCACCGCGCTTTTGAAAAACGGGATGAGCGGCTCGAATCTCGATCAATTAGATCGCCGCGCGATGGCCATTCTGGCGCTGTGCGTCGGCGGGGTGACAGTGGCCCAAACCGCCGCCGATCCGGTTCTGGCCCAAAAGATGTTGCGGGCCTGCGAAGACGAAGCCCGCCGATTGATGTTGTCCTAGGGAAGGACGTGTTGGGTTAAAGATATCCGAAAATTAAGAGGGCGATTGTTACTTTGCAGAAAGGTGGCTTCGCGCCACGCAAAAGCCACACCCGTTAACCGCGCAACAATATTCACGCGCAATTTGCGCAATAAAATTTGCGCGTAACTAAAGAATAAATTTGCTGAGGTCGCCCTTTTTCGCAAGATCGCCCACGTGCGTTTTCACATAAGCCGCGTCGATGGCGACGGTTTCGCCCGAGCGGTCCGTGGCGGTGAAGCTGATCTCTTCCAGCAGTTTTTCCATCACGGTGTGCAGACGCCGCGCACCGATATTTTCCACCGATCTGTTGATCTCGGCCGCGAGATCGGCGATGGCGTCGATGGCATCCGTGCCGATCTCAAGTGTTACGTTTTCCGTACCAATCAACGCCTTGTACTGCTTGATCAGGCTGGCTTCGGTTTGCGTCAGGATTTTCACAAAGTCATCGCGCGACAGCGCCTTCAACTCTACACGAATGGGCAGGCGGCCCTGTAACTCGGGCAGAAGGTCCGACGGTTTCGCCAAATGAAACGCGCCCGAGGCGATGAATAACACATGATCGGTCTTCACCGGCCCATACTTGGTGCTGACGGTGGTGCCCTCGATCAGCGGCAACAGGTCGCGCTGCACGCCTTCGCGGCTCACATCAGCACCCCGCACTTCGTCGCGCCCCGTAATTTTATCGATCTCGTCCAGGAACACGATGCCGTTGTTCTCCACCGCCGCGATGGCCTCGCGGGTGATGGTTTCCTGATCGAGCAGCTTGTCGGATTCTTCGCGCAGCAGGATGTCGTAGGACTGGCTGACGTTCATTTTGCGCGCTTTGGTGCGACTGCCCATCATGCCGCCCAACATTTCGCCTAAGTTGATCATGCTCATGGAGGCGCCGGGCATTCCCGGCACGTCGAAGCTCGGCATGTTTGCGCCGGGGTTGTCCTGCACCTGAATTTCGATCTCGCGGTCGCTTAAAGACCCTTCGCGCAGCATTTTGCGGAATTTCTGACGTGTTTCCGGTGTCGCGGTATTGCCCACCAGGGCATCCAGCACGCGCTCCTCAGCGGCCAGCTCCGCTTTGGCCGCCACTTCCTTGCGCAGGCGTTCGCGCGTCATGTTCAGCGCGATTTCCAGCAAATCGCGCACGATGCTCTCCACGTCGCGCCCCACGTAGCCCACTTCCGTGAATTTGGTGGCTTCAACTTTCAGGAAGGGCGCGTTGGCCAGCTTGGCGAGCCTACGCGCAATCTCGGTTTTGCCCACACCCGTAGGCCCCACCATGAGAATGTTTTTCGGCATGACCTCTTCGCGCAGGCCTTCGGGCAACTGCTGGCGGCGCCAGCGGTTCCTCAGCGCAATGGCCACGGCGCGCTTGGCGTCATTCTGGCCGATGATGAAGCGGTCCAGTTCCGAGACAATCTCGCGCGGCGAAAACGAACTCATGCTCTACAGGCTTTCCAAAGTCAGATTCGTGTTGGTGTACACGCAAATATCGGCGGCGATGCCCATGGCCTTGCGGGCAATGGCTTCGGCATCAAGGTTCTGGTCGATCAGCGCGCGCGCCGCCGCCAGGGCATAAGTGCCGCCGGAGCCGATGCCGATCAGGCCGTCGGCGGGCTCCAGCACATCCCCGGTGCCCGTAAGAATGAGCGACACGTCTTTATCCGCGACAGCCATCATCGCTTCCAGGCGGCGGAGATAACGATCAGTGCGCCAGTCTTTGGCTAGTTCCACGCAGGCGCGCATCAACTGGCCGGGGTGCTTCTCCAGCTTGCCTTCCAGGCGCTCGAACAGCGTAAACGCATCGGCGGTCGCGCCCGCAAACCCGGCGATGATGGAGCCGTCAGCCAGCCTGCGCACTTTGCGCGCGTTGGATTTGATCACCGTCGAACCTAATGTCACCTGGCCGTCACCGGCCACGATGACTTTGCCGTTCTTGCGCACCGAGAGAATCGTCGTGCCGTGCCAGGGTTGCGCGGTGTGGGTAGGGTCTGAGGGGCTCATGAGGAAACTCTAAGGGGTGTATTCACTCAACATGGGGCGTTTAGCGCGGGCTTGCAAGCGGTGCGGCGCGAACAACCATTATGGTTTCAGTTTCACCAGAACCGGCGCATGGTCCGAGGCGGGCGTCCAGTGGCGCACGTCCACCAGCACCTCAGCACTTTGTATGCTGCCCTTCAGGCCCGGCGACACCCAGATGTGGTCCAGCCGCCAGCCCTTGCTGTCCACCTTGAATTCCGATTGCCGGTAGCTCCACCACGTAAAGACCGGATCGTCGGGCGGGATGATTTCGCGCACGGCGTCGGTCCAGTTGAGCGAGCGTTTCAGCCGGTCCAAAGCCGCGATATCATAATCCGTGTGGCCGATGCGCTTTTGCATTTTGTGGTGATCCCACACGTCGCTGGGCAGGGGCGCGATGTTGAGATCGCCCGTCAGCACCACGGCGTCGCGGAAACCGTATTCAGCGGCAAAGTAATCGGCCGCGCAGTCGATGAACGATAACTTGTCGGCGAATTTACTGTTGATACGCGGGTCCGGCGCTTCGCCGCCCGCCGGCACGTACAGGGAATGCACGCTGACGGGCGGGGCGTTCTTGGCCCTCACCACGGCGCTGATGTGCCGCCCGTCGCGCTTGCCGCGCCGGGTGTGGCACACAACGTCTTTCAAAGGATGCTTTGAAAGAATCGCAACCCCGTTGTAGCCGCCGTAGCCATAGGCAGCGATATGCGCGAAACCCAGCGCGCGCATGGCCTCGAAGGGGAACGCCGTGTCGTTGGCTTTGGTCTCTTGCAGGCAGATCACGTCGGGTGCGTGCGCATCCGTCAGCTTTTCAAGCTGGCCGATGCGTTTGCGGATGGAATTGACGTTCCAAGAGACGATGCGAAGGGCGGTTTTCGTCATGCGCTGTGGCGTAGCATAAACTACAAACAAAAACGCCCGGCGTTTGGGGGTTCGCCGGGCGTCGATTGGTGATCGGTCTGGCAGGGGATACCAACAACCGATCCACCGGCGCCGTTGCAGTGCCGGTGCTCGGTTATGAATATGGGGTGGGCTTCCGGTTTCTCAAGACACGCGGACGTGAAGGTGTCAGCGCTCGCGGCGATGTGACCGCGCAGATGTCGCTAGCGAAATTTTATGACAGGGGAAATTTTATAACCGGTGAAATTTTCAGTCGTCGCCCCGGCGGTCGGGGTCGCGGGCATCGTCAGGCTTTTGATACTGAAAGATTTTCGGGTCGATCTTGCCGCCGTACTTGGGCTCCATCAGGGTTACGGCCACTTCCTGTTTTTGCGCATCCAGCACGCGCCATTGGCGCAGCTCGAAAGGCGCATCGGAAAATACAAATGTCAGTTGCCCGGTGGCAGGGTCCTTGGCCTGGGCGGCGGTGATCTCCACCGTGTTCTTGCCCAGCTTCACGCCCTTCAACTGCACGGCCTTGTCGGTGAAGGACATGTTGGGCTTCAACAGCAGCCCGGCGGGCGTGTCGTTGAGATCGAGATAGCTTGTCTCGTTCACGTCCTTGTCGACGTAGATCAGCCACGTGCCGTCGGCCACCACCAGCATCGGCGTCGGCGGATCGTAGTTGATGCGCATCTTGCCGGGGCGCGCCACGAATAGTTCACCCTCGTGGCTCGAGCCGTCGGGGTTCACCTGAATGAAGCGCGATTGCAAATTGCCCAGGCTGTTCATGTAGGCCTCGGCCCGCTTCACGGCGGCCGTTTCAGCCGCGGTCAGCGCGGCGGCTGGCGGCGACAACACAGCCAGCGCGGCCAGCGAAAGGATGAATTTGTGCATAAGCCGAATCATGGCGGCAAACTAAGGCGGCGGTGTGGCCAAGTCCAGCCGGAGGGCTTATTCCCGCAATTCACACGGCCCGTTGACAAAACCGTAATCCCCGCAACTCCCGCAACCCACCTGCTTTCGGCCTGCATTTGCAGGTGACGGTACCGCCGGGCCGAACCCCTTGGCGGGCGTTACTCACAGAAAAGCGGGGGCGAACTTACCGCGCCGCGTGCTCGGGCAGCAGCACCTCGCGCTTGCCGACATGGTTGGGTTTGCCGACCATGCCTTGCGCTTCCATTTCCTCGATGATGCGCGCAGCTCTGTTGTAGCCGATCTGCAAGTGGCGCTGGATGAAGCTGGTGGAGGCCTTGCGTTCGCGCGCCACTACGGCCACAGCCTGATCGAACAGCGTGTCCTCGCCGGTGGTGTTGCCGCCCGCGTTCAGGCCGGCGAAGCCCGGCACGTCCGACAGGTCGGGCTCTTCCGTCACGTCGTCCAAGTATTCGGGCTCGGCCTGGTCGCGCAGGTGGCCGGTGATTTTCTCTACTTCCTTGTCGGTGACAAAGGGGCCGTGCACACGGGTGATGCGCCCGCCCGCCGCCATATAAAGCATGTCGCCCTGGCCCAGCAGTTGCTCGGCACCCTGCTCTCCTAAAATCGTCCTGCTGTCGATCTTGCTCGTGACCTGGAACGAAATGCGCGTCGGGAAGTTGGCTTTGATGGTGCCGGTGATCACGTCCACCGACGGGCGCTGCGTCGCCATGATGACGTGAATGCCCGCGGCGCGCGCCATCTGCGCCAAACGTTGCACGGCCGCTTCCACGTCCTTGCCCGCGACCAACATGAGATCGGCCATTTCGTCGATGATGACGACGATGTAGGGCAGCGGCGTTAAATCCAGATCCTGTTCTTCATAGATGGGCTTGCCTGTCGCGGGGTCGAAGCCCGTCTGCACCGTTTTCTTGATCACCTGGCCTTTCTTGGCGGCGTCTTGAAGGCGCTGGTTGTAGCCCGCCACGTTGCGAACGGATAACTGGCTCATGGCGCGGTAGCGGTTCTCCATTTCGCGCACCACCCACTTCAGCGCCATCACCGCCTTGCCGGGCTCGGTCACGACCGGCGCCAACAGATGCGGGATGCCGTCATACACTGATAATTCCAGCATCTTCGGATCGATCATGATGAAGCGCACATCTGCCGGTGTATTCCGGTACAGCAGCGACATGATCATGGTGTTGACGGCCACCGACTTGCCCGAGCCGGTGGTGCCGGCGATCAGCAAGTGCGGCATGCGCGCCAGATCGGCCATGATCGGCGCACCGCCGATATCTTTGCCGAGCGCCAAAACCAGCTTGCCGTCGGATTTCTCGAATTCTTCCGTCGCCAGCATTTCGCGGAAGTACACGGTCTCACGGTGGGCATTGGGCAGCTCGATGCCAATGACGCTGCGGCCCGGCACCACGGCGATGCGCACGGCCACCGCACTCATGGACCGCGCGATGTCGTCGGCCAAAGCCACGACGCGCGATGTTTTTGTGCCAGGGGCGGGCTCCAGTTCGTACAGCGTCACCACCGGGCCGGGGCGCACCTTCACGATCTGGCCCTTCACGCCGAAATCCTCCAGCACGGTTTCCAGCATGCGGGCGTTGCTTTCCAGGGCTTCCGTGCTGGGGCCTTTGTTGCGGCTTTCCACCAGCGGCAGCGCCAGGAAATCCAATGGTGGCAGCGAGAAGCCTTTGTTCGAAGCGGGCAGCAATGAACCTTGTCTTGCGGCCATGTCGCGGCGCACCTGCTTGGCGGGCTTCACCGGCTGCACGACGACGGATGCTTTGCTTTTGGGCGCATCTTCAAAAATCGGCGCGCCGTCGTCCTCATCCATCTCGTCATCAATGACCAGCGCAGTATCCGCATCGTCATCTTCGTCGGTCTTGGATGCGGGGCCCGCGCCGATCACCGGCTCAATGCGGCCGCGCTCCATCGCCGGTTCGGCGCGCTCACGCTTGGCGCGCTTGGGCTTGGCATCAACTTCGACGGGTTCGCGGCTGAGCCAGCCGCGCCATACGTTATTGAAAGCGCCTAGGCCCGCGCCCAGCCCGCGCATCAGGGCGGCCAAGCCGCTCATGGTGGTGGCAAAGCTGACGGTGGCGCTCAAGAACATCAACCACAGGCCCAGCACACCGGCCGCTGCGGCAATCAGCAGATGCTGACTTTGCATCAGAAACGGAATCGTTGTCTTGAAGGTGGTCAGCGACAGCACCACATGGCCCACGGAACCGCCCAGGCCAGCATCGATCGGCCATATTCCCGGCGCAGGCACGGCGGCCAAAGCCGTGGCAATCAGAATGCAAGCCCCGAGCGCTGAAAGTGTGCGCAGCCACAGCCACTCCACCGCCTCGCCTTTTACCAGGCACACCGCCCACGACGTGACGGCGAAGAACACTGCCGCAATGCCCAATCCCGCGATCTGCAGCAACAGGTCGGCTACAACGGCGCCCGGCTTGCCGAGCGCGTTTTGCACCAAAGCGTTCGAGGCCGTGTTCAGCGACGGATCGGTGGGCGTGTAGGTCAGCAAGGCCGCCGCCCCTAGGCCCAACAGAATGAACACCCCAAGCCCGCTCATCGTCCAGGCGGTGCGTTTCAGCATCGCTTCCCAGGCGGGCGGCAGGAACGGAACGTTTTGGGTGCGGCTGGCGGTCGTCATGGCATCCTCACACTTAAGTATTCAGTCTCGCGTTAGTATCCGGCTTCAAGAACGCGGCGCATGCTTTGCAGGGCTTCGGCGGTGCGGTTGCGGTCGTGCACCAACGCCACACGGATGAACGCGTTGCCGGGGTTCAAGCCCGCGGCATCGGTGCGCGCCAAATAGCCGCCCGGCAAAACCTTGATGCCCGCCTTGGCCCACAGGGCTTTTGCGGCCTTCTCGCCGTCGCCCACATTGAGCCATAAAAAGAATCCGCCGTCGGGGCGGTAGAATCCGAACTTGCCCGACAAAATTTGCGCTGCATCGTCGAACTTGGCGCTGTAGAGCGCGCGGTTATCGGTCACGTGGGCTTCGTCGTTCCACAGGGCGATGGAAGCGTTCAGCACCGGCACCGGCTGCACCGCGCCGCCGTGACTGCGCAGTTTGTTGAACTTGGCGATCAGGCCCGCATCGCCCGCCACATAACCCGAACGCAAGCCCGGCACGCTGGAGCGCTTAGAAAGCGAGTTGAAGACCAGAACGTTGGTGAGATCGCCGCCGAGGTTTGCGCAGGCTTCAAGCGCGCCCGGCGGCGGGGCCGCATCGTAAATTTCGGAGTAGCACTCATCGGAAACGAGAACGAAGTCGTGTTTCCGCGCCAGCTGCACCATTTCCTTCAGGCGTTCTAAGGTGGCGATCTTGCCTTGCGGATTGGCGGGCGTGCACACATAAGCCATTGCGGTGCGCGCCAACACGTCGGTTGGAATTTTCGCGTAGTCGGGCTGATAGCCCGTCTCGGCCGTGGCGGGCACGAACACGGGCTCGGCGCCGTTCATCACCGCCGCGCCGAAGTAGACTTGATAAAACGGATTGGGGATCAGGATGACCGGCGTTTGTCCGGTTTTTGTGGGCGGTACGCACAACTGCCCCGCCATGAACAGCGCCTCGCGGCTGCCGGCAACCGGCAGAACATGTTTCTCGGCATCCAGCATGCCCGCAGGCAGGCCGTAGCGGCGGTTGATCCACGCGGTCACGGTCTTGCGGAAGTCAGGAGTGCCCGGGGTGGGCGGGTACTTGCCCCAGTCGGAAAGCGACTGGGTGAGGACCGGGAGAATCAGGGCGGGCGGGGTGTGCTGCGGCTCGCCGATAGACATGGCGATCTCGTGGGCGGGCCCCACCTCGGGGGTGACCCCGGACAGAAGGCTCGCCAAACGCTGGAACGGATACTCCGTCAGCCCGTCCAAACGGGTGTTATACATGCTTAAGCCGCGTGTTTTGCCCCGGTCCGGCGGTCGGCCGCCAAACCTTCGGGGAGATTTACAGGCGAGGGTAAACGAAACCTGAAGAAAAGGCAAAAAATCAATATATTTCAGCTATATCACGCCGGAATCTCATGTAATGCTGAAAAAGAAACAGGCGAGAGAATTGATATAAAATATTGATTTTATTATATATTTTTAAAAAGCCTCAAAAACAGCCCCCAAACCATTGTCCGGATGGCTTTTTCAAGCCCCCGCGCCAAGACAAAAACAACGTGCCACTGAAAGCGATCAGCTTTGTAGAACTGAGATCGCGCTTAAAATTGCGAAACGTGATGAAGGAGGCACAACCATGGTCGCAGCTCCGGGCTTAGGCGCCCCCCAGGACCGGGTTTGGGTGGCCAAGGGCAAGCAGCCCCAGTTCCACAGCGACCGCGCCATCGATCAGCTCATGGCCATGGTCACGGCGCTGACGGCTGAAATCTCGATCCTGCGCGATCGGCTCGACACCCATGAACGCCTGGCCGATGCCGGCAAGGCGGCGCGCTCGGCCGACGTGGAGGCCTTTATTCCCGATGCCCCGGTCATGGCCGCGCGCTCAAGCCAGCGCCAGCGCACCTTGCGGAAAGTGTTCCGCGTGCTGAAGGAAGATCTGGCCCGCCACGAAACGCCCGCCGATGACGCCGAGCTGGACCGGCTCGCCAAAGAAATCAACGCGGCCTAGGAGCGCCCTCATGCCGTCAACCACCGCCAACGTGGCCGAACCGCACCCGATGATGCCCAAGGTCAACCACGACGAAATCGCCGAGCAGATGTTCGTGTCGGACCTCAAGACATTCATCGGCCGCGAAATTGAATCGGGCCAGGCCAAGCTGATGAACAACAAGGTCATCCCGGCCATCACCCGCGCCAAGGGCGCGCCGCCCGCAAACCACATCGAAGTGCGCGGCGCCATGGAGAAAGAAATCGACTATCAGGCCTGGGCAACACTCAACCGTACCGCCCAGGAAATGATGTGGGACAGCGTTGCCAGCTGCGTCGACCGCCAGCTTGATGCCCTGATTGAGAAAAGCGATGTGAAGAATCCCAAGGGCTCTCTCACGCTCGATCCCAACTTCGTTGTGCCGCGCTACATCGAAGCTTTTGATATCCATTGCATGCCCGGCAACTACCACGCCGTCACGCGCCCCAACGATGTGCGCCAGGGCGCGGTGTTCGATCGTGCCGCCGCCATCTATCACATGGGCCGCAACGGCGGTTTCATGAACGACATCCGCGGGCACACGGTTGTTTCGCACCTGTTCGAACGCTGGCCCGGCCTTTCGCCAAAACGCATCCTTGATATCGGTTGTACCGTCGGTCATTCCACGGTCGCCGTGGCCGGTTACTTCCCCGATGCCGAAGTGCACGCGATCGATGTCGGCGCCGGGCTTCTGCGCTATGCCTGGGCGCGCGCCGAGCACGTGGGTGTCGGCATTCATTTCAGCCAGCAGAACGCCGAGGCCACAAATTTCCCGGACAACCATTTCGACATGGTGTTTTCATCGGCCATGCTGCACGAAACGTCGCACACGGCCTTGCCGCGCATCATGGCCGAATGCCGCCGCGTCCTGAAACCGGGCGGCGTGGTCATTCACCTGGAGGTGCCGGGCCACTACAGCCAGCTTGATACCTGGGGCCGCATCCGCGGCGACTACGAGATTTTCTACAACAACGAACCCTTCTGGCGGGGCGCGCTATCCACCGACTTCAAGGCCAAGGTGGCCGAGGCCGGCTTCAAGGACGTGCGCGCCGGTTACCAGGATGCGACCGCCAAGGCCGTGACGGGAGCCGCCCCCGCCTTCCGCGACAAATCCAAGGGCGTACACCAGTCGTGGTTCATCGCTTCGGGGGTCAAGTAGATAGGCTTAAGTCCGCAACAGTTGGCGCAGCACTTCGTTCAATGCCAAACGGCCTGAAGGTGTCGCTTTCAGGCGGCCGTTATCGAAGCTGACAAAACCCCGTGCTTGAAGGTCCGCCAGATTTTGGGCGTTCAGGACCTTGGGTAAGCCAAGGCCGGTCAGGCGCTCGAAGCGCGCGGCATTCACACCTTCTGTCAAACGCAATCCCATCATCAGCAATTCCTCGGCGCGGGCGGCCGTGTTCAAGACCTCGGTCTCCTGCGCGCCGTGGCCGTCAGCGTTCACGCGCTTTAACCATAGCGCGGGTGCTTTGATCTGGCGCGTGGCGACAGCGCCTGTTTGCAACGTCAAACGTCCGTGGGCGCCGGGGCCGATGCCGACGTAATCGCCGCCGCGCCAGTAAATCAGATTGTGCCGGCATTCATCGCCGGGCTTGGCGTGGTTGGAAATCTCGTAAGCCGGAAACCCCGCCGCCGCGCAGAGATCGTTGGTAATCTCGAACAAATCACTGGCGGTGTCCTCATCGGGCAGCGAAAACTTTTTGAGCGCGTAATCCGCCGCCATGGCCGTACCGTCTTCCATGGTCAACTGATACAGCGACAGGTGCGAGATGTTGTTTTCGCGCACTTCGTTCAAGGCTTCGGCCAGTTCGCCGCGCCATGATGCAACCGTCTGTCCGGGGCGCGTGTAGATGAGATCGAAAGAGACACGCGGGAAAATCCGTGCCGCCGAGCGCCAGGCTTGGCGCGCCTCATCGACAGAATGTTTGCGGCCCAGGAAGCGCAAATCGCTTTCGTTCAAGGACTGCACGCCCATGGACAGCCGGTTCACGCCCGCATCTCTGAAGCCAGCAAAGCGAACAGCATCCACCGTGCCGGGGTTGGCCTCCAGCGTGATCTCCAGATCATCGCCAACACGCCAATGCGTTTTTGCCGCCGCGATCACGGCCTGCGCGGTGGCCGGGTCCATCAGCGAGGGCGTGCCGCCGCCGAAGAAAATGCTGGTGAGCGCGCGGCCCGGCGTAAGTGCTGCAAAGTGCGACAGCTCGGCCAAGTAAGCGTCATGCCATGCCCGTTGCTCGATGCGCTCGGCGACGTGGCTGTTGAAATCGCAGTAGGGGCATTTCGAGACACAGAACGGCCAATGCACATAAAGGCCGAAGCCTTCGTCATGAGGGTCGGATAAGGCGTGTTGGCCTGTGGTCATGCTGCCTTCAATTCTTGAAGCACGCCGCTACAAGCTGGGCGAAGGCCTTGGCGCGGTGGCTCATGGCGTGCTTGGCGGCGGGTTCCATCTCGGCGAAGGTGGTGCTGTGCCCTACGGGAACGAAGATAGGATCGTAGCCGAAGCCTTTGTTTCCGCGCGGTGGAAAAACAAGCCTACCGCGCACCTCGCCCTCGAAGTTCTCAGCATGCCCGTCGGGCCAGCATAAGGACAGCGCACAGACGAACTTGGCCGTGCGGTCTGTTTTGCCCTGAAGCTCCTGTTCAACGCGCTTCATCGCAATGCTGAAATCTTTTGCCGGTCCCGCCCAGCGCGCGGAATAAATGCCGGGGGCGCCATTCAGCGCTGCAACGCTAAGTCCTGAATCATCGGCCAGCGCCGGCTGGCCGCTGGCCTTGGCGGCGGCAAGGGCTTTCAGTTGTGCGTTGCCGATGAAGGTGGTTTCGGTTTCCTCAGGCTCGGGCAAATTCAATTCGCCCGCCGAGACCACATCCACACTGAAGGGTGCCAGCAAATCTTTGATCTCGCGCACCTTGCCCGGGTTGTGCGTGGCCAGAACCAGGCGCGCGCCCGAAAAAATCCGCGCCATATCAGCTCATCTTGGCAATGGCGGCGTTCTGCAACGCCACCAGATCGGCGACACCTTTTTTCGCAAGCTGCATCAGTGCTGCGAACTCGGATTCCTCGAAGGGATGATCTTCCGCCGTGCCCTGCACTTCCACGATCTTACCCGAGGCCGTCAGCACGAAGTTGGCGTCGGCTTGCGCTTTGGAGTCCTCGGCATAATCCAGGTCAAGCACCGCAACGCCTTTATATAAGCCGCACGACACGGCGGCGACATTCTCACGCAAGGGGATTTTGCCGATCACGCCCATGGTTTTCATTTTCGCAAACGCCTGATACAGCGCCACGTAAGCTCCGGTGATGCTGGCCGTGCGCGTGCCGCCGTCGGCCTGCAACACGTCGCAATCAAGCCTGATCTGCACTTCGCCAAACCCTGTTAAATCCGTCACCGAACGCAAGGCCCGACCCACCAGGCGCTGGATTTCCTGGGTGCGGCCCGACTGTCCGCCCTTGGCGGCTTCGCGCGGTGTGCGCGTATGGGTGGAGCGCGGCAGCATGCCGTATTCGGCCGTCACCCAGCCCTTGCCGGTGTTCTTCAGGAACGGCGGCACGCCGTCCTCAACGCTGGCGGCGCACAGCACATGGGTATCGCCGAAGCGCACGAGGCATGAACCTTCCGCATGTTTGGCGAAACCCGGCTCCAGGCTGACGGGGCGTAAGGCGCTGGGGCTGCGGCCGGATGGGCGGGAGGACATGTACGCAAACCTGTCTGCAGGGGGTGTAAGTAAGATAGGGCCGTCTAACACCTGGCTTGTGCCCACTCAAGCGCGACCGCGCGGTCCGGCCATGCCGGCAGGTCTAAACGGGCACAAAGCCTTGGAATTGCAAGCCCCGATACCGCCCGCGCATTGACGGGCTAGGCCCCGGCGCTTACATACCGGACGGACCAGGATATGCGTGAAATGCCGCCTCTTACCCCCGATGCCAGCAGTGTCGTCGCGCTGAACGAGCGCAGCCGCGAGATTTTCCGGCACGTCATCGACGCCTACATGGAAACGGGCGAACCCGTGGGCTCGCGCACCATTTCGCGCAAATTGAACGGCTCGCTCTCGCCCGCCACTATCCGCAACGTCATGTCGGATCTGGAGCTGTCGGGCCTGCTGTATGCGCCGCACACATCCGCCGGCCGTCTGCCCACCGAGGAGGGCCTGCGCATGTTCGTCAGCGGGCTGTTGCAATTGGGCGGGCTTGATACCGAGGAACGCCGCGCCATCGAGGCCCACTGCCAGGCTGCCGGGCGCTCCATCGAAGAGGTGATGAACCAGGCCACCACCACGCTGTCGGGGTTGTCGCAGTGCGCCAGCCTAGTGCTGGCACCTAAGCTGGAATCGCCGCTGAAGCACATCGAATTCGTGAGCTTAAAGCCCGGCCGTGCGCTGGTGGTGATGGTCAGCGAAAGCGGGGTGGTGGAAAATCGCCTGGTGGAAGTACCGGCGGACCTGCCGGTGTCGGCCCTCATCGAAGCAGGCAATTATTTATCGGCGCGGCTGGCCGGCAAGACATTGGTTGAAACGCGCAGCGACATTTTAGCCGAGATCGAAAGCCGCAAGGCGCAGCTGGACGAGTTGACCGCCAAGGTGGTGCAGGCGGGCCTGGCCACGCGTGCGGGCGATGCGCTGAACGACGGCGCGCTGATCATCAAGGGCCAGTCGCACCTTCTCAACAACATCACCGCGCTGGAAGATCTGGCGCGCATCCGGCAATTGTTCTCGACCCTTGAAACACGTGCGCAGATGCTTCGCATCGTAGACCTCGTCGGTCACGCCGACGGCGTGCAGATTTTCATCGGCGCGCAGAATCAGCTCTTCGGCATGGCCGGCTGTTCCATGGTGGTGGCCCCGTTCCAGAACGCGCGGGAACAAATCATCGGCGCCATCGGCATCGTCGGCCCCACGCGCATCAATTACGCCCGCATCATCCCCATGGTGGACTACACCGCCAAGCTGATGACCCGCATGCTGGGCCAATAACAGAAAATCGAAAAGTAAAAGCAGACGCATAAAATGAGTGATCAGAACGAACAGCCTTTTGAAAGCCTCGCGCCGCAAACCGAGGTTGATTTGCATGCCGTCATCGGCGGCCTGCAAACCCAGATCGAGGAACTGTCCAAGCAGCTCGAACAGGCCAAGCACGACAAGCTCCTGGCGCTGGCCGAGGCCGAGAACGCCTCCAAGCGTGCCGACCGGCGCATCGCCGAGAACGCCAAGTTCGCCACCGCCAACATCTGCAAAACACTGCTTCAGGTGGCCGACAATCTGGGCCGCGCGCTTTTGGCCGCCCCGGCTGACCAACGCGCCACCAACGAGCCCTTAAAGAACCTCGCCATGGGCGTCGAATTGACCGAGAAGGAACTCTTGAAGATTCTGGAAGACCAGGGCGTGAAGCGCGTGGCGGCCTTGAATGCGCCGTTCGATCCCAACCTGCATAACGCCGTCCAGGAAGTGGAAAACACGACTGTTCCGGCGGGCACCGTCCTGCAAGTGTTCGTAGAAGGTTACGTGATGCA
>JAEUKM010000098.1 GCA_016793085.1 Rhodospirillaceae bacterium | reverse complement strand
CGCCTTTCTTGGGCGCCAGATGATGCAGGCGGTCCTGGATATACTCATCCGACAGCAGCTTCTCGTTGCTGTCTTTCGGATTGGTGGGGAACAGCACGCGCCACAGGTTGTTGCAGCGGAGCACGACGCACCATTCCTCGGGATCGGAAACGTAATTCACACCCGACAGACGCGGCAGGAACTTCTCCAATGGATAGGGAGTCGAGGCCACCAAAAACTTCTCGGGGTAAGTCATGCCTTCGTATGTCAGCCCCGAGGTCTGGCGGATCATGCTGTTGGCGCCCTCGGCCCCGATCACATAACTGCCGCGCATGGTCTTTTCGCCGTCGGGCGTTTTCACCAGGATGTTCACGCCGTCTGCGTCCTGATCCAGCACCTTCACCACGCCATGTTCGAACAGCACCGTGGCATTGGGAATTTTGGCCAGTTCCTCGCAGCAAATGATGTTCAACCGCCACTGCTCGCACTGCAGGCGGTACGGGTGGTTGGTTTCATCCTTAATCGCGGACATATCAAATTCGGCGATCTCACCCGTACGCCGGTCGCGGTACTGGTAACGCGGCACAATCAGGCCGAGCGCAATCAGGCGCGGCATCAGGCCCAAACGGTCCAGCATGTCCATGGACGGCGGATGAAAGGTGGAGGCGCGCAAATCCTCGGGCAGGGACTTCTCTTTTTCGAGCAGCACGACGTTGAAGCCTTCACGCGCCAGGTACAGGGCGGTAACGCCGCCCACGGGCCCGGCGCCGCACACAATGATCGGATCTTTCCCCGGAAACGCCATGCGTCCTCTCGCAGTTATCGACCGTTTTTATTATCGCGGGGTCCGCCGCACGTCCGGCCCCCGGTGTCCGCCCCGATGTGCCAGAGCGTCCCCACCCCGGCAAGCGCGCGCCTGCCGCTGATCACGTTGTGGGCGGCGGAAACCCTCTTAGAACGAGCGAAACGCGCCGTTATGGAAAAGCAGCGGTTCCTTGCCCGTGTTGAGAACGCGCTTCACGTGCCCCACGATGATGTCGTGGTCGCCGCCCGGATAGCGCGCCCAGACGTCGCACTCCAGGTACGCCACGCACGCTTCCAGCAGCGGCACGCCGCGCCGGCCCTCGATGACGCCGATGTTCTGGAACTTGTCGTTGGCCGATTGGGCCATCTGGCGCGCCCAGCCCTCCTGGCCCGAGGCCAGCACGTTAACGGCGAAGGCATCATGAAGCTGGAAGCACTTAAAGGCCGGGGTGGTGTTGGCGATGCTCCAGAGAATCAGGGGGGGATCGAGCGACAGGGAATTGAAGGAATTGACCGTCAGGCCCACCCGCACGCCTTGCGCGGTCAGGCTGGTCATCACGGTCACGCCTGTGGCGAACTGGCCGAGGCAGCGGCGGAACTCGCGCCTGGCCTGATCATCCGCGGTCGGGTCGACTGCGGTAACACCTTCAGAAACAAGCGGATTTAAGGCCTGATTGGTCACGTTTTCCTCGTCGCTGGCGGCCCGGACCGTAAGGGCTTCACCCGGTTCCGGCATGGCCGCAAAAACATATGTCCACCTGTTGGACGATCCGCTACACTCACCCGACTGTCCATCCAGCGGTAGGATATCAGAGCGCCTTCCAAAGGTGAGAGCAAATAGCGACTTGGGTTCACCTGAAGACCTTCACAATCGACCAGGGATGAATGGGACCACCATGGCAGACGAGCTCGACGACTTGGACGACGGCGCAGGCGGCGAAGGGGCGGATTCCGTCCGGCCCATCCGCGCCCTGATGCGCGGCCTGGATACGCTGCAGGAACTGAACCGGCACAACGGGGCCACCGTCACGGACATCGCCAAGGCGGTCCGCCTGCCCCGCACCACGGCCTACCGGGTGCTGGAAACCCTGTGCGTCGCGGGTTACGCCTTGCGCGACCCCAGCGACGACCGCTACCGCCTGACGCTGAAGGTCAGGGCGCTGTCGGATGGCTTCGACGACGAAGCCTGGGTGCACGACATCGCCAAGCCGCTGCTCAGCAAGCTGGGCAAGGAAGTGGTGTGGCCGCTGGCCATCTCCACCCTGCACGGCACATCGATGTTGGTGCGTGAAACCACCGACAAGGACAGCCCGCTGGCCCTGGAAAGATATTCGGCGGGCGTGCGCGTGCCGGTGCTGGGCAGTTCGTCGGGCCGCGTACACTTGGCCTTCTGCAGCGAAGAGCAGCGCTCGACCATGCTGGACGTGCTGACCCGTTCGGAGCGCCCGGAAGACAAGATCGCCAGAGATAAAGCGCTGGTGAACCGCATCATCGCCGAGGTGCGCAAGAACGGCTGGGCCCTGTTCGACAACCCCTCGTTGGCGGAACTGAACCTAGCCGTGCCGGTGTTCGCCAAGGGCCGCGTGCTGGCGGGCCTGGTGATGCGCTTCATCCGTTCGGCCATGACGCCCGACCAGGCCGTTGAAAAATACGTGCCTTTCATGAAGCGCACGGCGGAAGAAATCGGCAAAGCCTTCGAATCCTACCCGCAGCACCAGTAAGCCGCGCGCGAGGGTCCGATGCCGGGTGAGGCCGCGGCACTAACGGCGCTATACCCGGCCTGATCTTTTATTTGCTGTCGAACAGCCGGATGCCGTCCCAGTCGGGCGGCGGGGGCGCCGCCACAAATGATTGACAGCGATCGACGTAAATTTTTGCGACATTGTCGTCAGGGCGCTCGGCACTGAGCGCCGAGAACTGCGCCAACGCTTCGGCCCACCGGCGCTGCTTGTAAAGCGCCTGCGCCTCGTCCCAGCGTTTCAGGAAGCCGGCCCACACGCCGTCCGCCATGACCGTCGCGCGCTCGCCGATCAGTTCAAAAATCTCGAAGGGCTCGATGGCGCCTTTCGGCAACACGTAATCGACGCGCCGGAACGCCATCTCAGCGTCGGCAAGATCGCGCAGACGGCTGCTCGCCAGAATCTCCGTCTTGTAATACTTGTTCAGCCCTTCAATGCGCGAGGCCAGGTTGACCGATGAACCAATCACGGTGAAGTCTAAACGGTCGCGGGCCCCGACGTTGCCGAACACCGTTGCGCCGCAGTGCAGTCCAAAACGCGTGTGCCATGCCCAGCGGCCGTCACGCTGCCATTCGGCGGCAAGTTTACGGCTGGCGTCCCGCGCCGCCAGCGCTGCCCGGCAACACATCACCGGATGACCCGGCTGCAAAGCCGGCGCGTTCCAATAGGCAAAGATCGCATCGCCGACGTATTTATCCAGCGTACCGTTGGCCGCCAGGATAGGCGCGACAACGCGGTCAAAATATTCCGACATCACGATCATCACACGCTCAGGCTGAAGCTGCTCGCTGATGGTGGTGAAGTCGGTGACGTCGGTCATCAGCAGCGATAACTCGCGCCGCTCACCGCCCACTTCGGCTTTGCCGCTTGCGATCACCTGCGACACAACCGTCGTCGGCACATACTTCCCGAACGCCCTGAGGCCCGATTTCATATCCATCATCGATCGGAACAGCCGGTCAATTTCCTTGGTCGTGCTGCGCAGCGATTTGCCGGTGTCGGCAAACACCAACCGGCGCACGGCATCGGCCTCCGACTCTGCCACCCGCAGTTCGCCCGCGATGTTCCTGCTGACCAAGCCAATCACCAGCAGCGTGACGCCCAGCACAAAAAACCCGATGGCGATACTGGTCGTGATGCCCTCACGCAAGCGCTGGTTCACGGCCGAGATTTCCAGATCGGCTCCGAACAACACCGTCTGGCCGTTTTTCTGCTTGTACGGAACGATGCACGAACGGAATGAGCCGTAAGAGTCCTCAGCGCTGCCGGTTTGCCGCTGCCCTGTTTTCACAGCTTCGGCGTAAACCGGCGGCAGTTCGTAGGGATTCAGCAGCAAGGCTTCCATCGGGTCGGCCTTCGCCGCAATTTGTTCGTCGCTGAGATTGCTGACAAGTTCATAGGCCGTGCCGTCGGGCCGTGCCGCAATGACCCAGACAAACTTCAGGCGCGCGCGCTGCACATACTCTTCCAGTTCGTTCTGCACATAGCGGTAGACTGTGGTGTATTCAGGCTCGGTGCGCGGCGTAACTTCGGCTTCAGCTATGATGATCGGGGCGACCAGGCTATGCGCCCCCACAGCGGCCGCGCACAGCGTATCGTCGATATCGCTCAGCATGCGCGTTTTGTCGGCCTGGTAGGACAGGAACGCAAACAGCAGTGTTCCGGCAACGCTGACCGTCGAGAGGATCAGGGACAACTTGACGCGGAACGGCCACGGCGGCC
>JAEUKM010000081.1 GCA_016793085.1 Rhodospirillaceae bacterium | reverse complement strand
AAGGCCATCGCGGCCAAGGGCGGTGTTGTGCACATCGTCGCCTTCAACAGCTACCTGAAGAACCCGCCGCCGGAACAGCAGGCGGAACTGGCCGCGATTGAAAAGAAATACGGGCTGAAAACCTTCACCGAGGCGTTTTCGAAACTGCCTAAGGACAAGCTGCCCGATTTCCAGAACGAAATGGCCGAGTACCGCGCGAAGTGGCCGGGGGCGACCGTGGCCGACATGGCCGATTCCATCGATTACGCCGTGAAGCTGATCGGCATCGATCACGTGGGCGTGTCGACCGACATGGAACACTCCGGGGGCGTTGTGGGCTACAAGACCGCCGCCGAAGCCGAAGGCCTGACGCGCGAACTGGTCAAACGCGGCTACTCCGAACGCGACATCGGCAAAATCTGGAGCGGCAACTTCCTGCGTGTTTGGGCCGAGGTCGAGAAACGCGCGGGGAAATAGCGCCGCTAATACCCAATGGTGTAGTAACTCACCACGCGGTCGACATTCTTCTTGAAATACCTGTCCATGTTTTTCAGATGCGCGAACTGCGGCAGGGTTACCGTATCGGCGATCTTGTCCGATGGCGTGCCCTTTTCCATCTCGGCCTTCACGGCGGCCATCAGCGCTTCCAGGTATTCGCGCCGCTCGGCGACGGCGCTTAACGGGGCCGTCGGCGGGCCGTGACCTTCGATGACAGTGGTGACGCCATCGGCACTCATGGCTTCCACTTCCTTCAGCGTGCGCACCCAATGGTGAAGGCTGTAGTCCATCATGTCGCCGCGCGGGGCCGAGCCGGGGTTGGCCATGTCCACCATCACCAGATACGGCGTGCCCTTGATGCGGATGAAGGTGAGACAGTCGGAGTGATTGGGGCCGAGGTACATCAGCTCCAGCGTCGTGTCGCCAAGCTTCAGGACTTTACGGTCCTTATAAGTAATGTCGGGCATCGGCACGTCGGGGTTAGGAAAGTTCTTGAAGTAGGCCACGCATTTTTCCTGCGCAACGAACTTGGCCCCTTCGGCCTTGAAAATAGTGCCGCCCGCCGCGTGATCCCAATGGCCGTGGGAGTAGATGACGTACTTCACCGGCTCGTCTGTCACTTTGCGGATTTCCTCGCGCATGATCTTGGCCGAGGTGGGGTTCAAGGGATCGGTCATGATAACGCCCTTGCCGGTAACGATGAACACGTTGCGGGCACCCGCGTGACTGAAGGTGTAAAAGCCCTCGGCCACCTTGGTCACCTCAGGCTTGATGAACTTGGCGAATCCGAACACGCTGGGGATGGGCGCGTTGGTGGGGTTGGCGGAAAAATCGGCGTACTTGTCGGCCGCCGCGGCCATACCCGCGAATCCCAACGCCGCCACCGCCAAAAAAGACCCGAAAACCGCCCGCATTTCCCCCTCCTGTTCAGCCCTTGCACAGTTCTTATTATACCCTTTCGGGGCGGTTTGACGCCCCCGCCCGCGCGTCTTAATACACCCTCGGAACAGCGAGCTTTTGAATGGAGACCGCCCTTGGCTGACGGCCGCGCGCAACACGCCTCCACCGATGAGGACATTCTGGCGTTGGCCGCCGAGTTCGGCCCGGCGACGCAAGAGGCCTGGCTGAAGCTGATCGACAAGGTGTTGGCGGGCGCCTCCTTCGAGAAGAAGCTGGTGAGCCGCACCTACGACGGCATCGCCATTCAGCCGCTGTACACACAAAAGGATTGGAAAGCCGACGCGGGCTTTCCGGGCGGAGCGCCCTACACACGCGGCACATCGGCTTTAAGTACGTCGCAGACGGGCTGGGACATCCGGCAAAGCCACGGCCACCCCGACCCCGAGACGGCCAATGCGCACATCATGGAAGACCTGGAGGGCGGAGCCACCTCCATCGCGCTGAAGATCGACCCCTCAGGCGAGAACGGTGTGGCCATCCGCTCGCTGAAGGATTTCGACACGGCGCTGAAGGGCGTGCTGCTCGACCTCGCCCCCATCGTGCTGGAGCCGAGCGGCCCGTCGCTGCCGCTGTCGGCGGTGTTCATGCAGCTTCTGAAGGCGCGCGGCGTAAAGCCCGAGCAGTTTCATGGCAACTTCGGCGCCGACCCGCTGGCGAGCTTCGCTGCCACCGGCAAGCTGATCACCGACATGGACACGGTGCTGGCGCGCATGGCCGACACGGCGGGCTACACGGCCAAGAATTTTCCCAACGCGCGCGCGCTAAACGCCAAGTCCATCGTTTATCATTCGGCGGGGGCCGCCGAGGCACAGGAACTGGCCTTCGTCATGGCGACCGCGATTGCGTACTTGCGCGCCCTTACCAAGGCGGGCCTGGACATCGACACGGCGTGCGGCCAGATGGCCTTCACGCTGGCGGTGGACGCCGACTTGTTTATGACGGTCGCGAAAATTCGGGCCGGGCGGAAACTGTGGGGCCGCATCGCCGAAGCCTGCGGCGCGTCTCCGGAAAAACGCACCGCCTCTATCACCGCCATGACCGCACCCCGCATGATGAGCAAGCGCGACCCGTGGGTGAACATGCTGCGCACTACGGTGGCCTGCTTCGGTGCCGGCATCGCCGGGGCCGACGCCGTGACCGTGCTGCCGTTCGATCACAGCTTAGGCTATCCGCGCGATCTGGGCCGTCGCATCGCGCGCAACACGCAAGTTGTGTTGCAGGAAGAAACCGGCGCCAACAAAGTGGTGGACGCGGCGGGCGGGGCTTACCTGTTCGAGACGTTGACCGACAAACTGGCGGACACGGCTTGGACATTGCTGCAAGAGATCGAGCGCGCGGGCGGCATGGCTGCCGCCCTCACCTCGGGCCTTGTGGCGCAGAAGATCGCGGGCGTGCAGGCCGAACGCGCCAAGAATTTAAGCCGCCGCAAGGACGCGCTGACGGGCGTGAACGAATTCCCCAACATCCACGAGGATGCCGTCGTTGCCGACCGGCCCGACGTGGCGGCGGCGTTGAAAAAGCGCGACCAGGGCCCCGTGGGTGCGGTGGCGGCACTGCCGGCACCCTCCGACGGTGCGCTGATGGCCGCACTGGTGCAGGCCGCCGGGAATGGCGCGAACGTTCTGGCCTTAGCCAAAGCGCTGGCGGGGACGCCCATTACCATGACCCCGCTGCCCCAGACTCGTTTAAGCGATGGCTTCGAGGCCTTGCGCGACAAGGCCGATGTTTTCAAAGCCAAGTACGGCGCGTTTCCGAAAATTTTCGTCGCCAACATAGGCCGTGTCGCCGATTTCACGGCACGGGCCACTTATGCCAAGAACTTCTTCGAGGCGGGCGGCATCGAGGCCGTCATGGGGGCTGGCGGCGATGAGGCGGGCCAAATTGCCGCCGAGTTCAAGCGCTCTGGAGCCGCCTTCGCCGTCCTGGCCTCGACGGATATCATCTATGCCGAGAAGGCCGTGGACACGGCCAAGGCCCTGAAAGCCGCTGGTTCAGCCACGGTTTATCTTGCCGGACGCGGGGGCGAGTTGGAAAATGCCCTGAAAGCCGCCGGCGTGGACGACTTTATATACATGGGCTGCGACGTGCAGGGCGTGCTGGACGCCGCACACCGCAAGCTCGCGGCAGGGTGAAGCCATGAACAAGATGCCCGCTTCGAAGATTCCCAATTTCGCGGACGTGGCGCTGGCCTCGGCGTCGAACTCGGGTGCCTTGGACGCCAAAGCCTGGGCCGACCTGGCTGCAGGTGCTGCCCCCTGGAACACGCCCGAAGGCATCGCGGTGAAGCCGCTTTATACCGGCGAGGATACGGCGAAGTTGGATTTCCTCGACACGCGGCCCGGCATCGCCCCCTACCTGCGCGGACCTTACGCCGCCATGTACGTGACGCAACCCTGGACCATCCGCCAGTACGCGGGTTTTTCGACGGCGGAGGATTCCAACGCTTTCTACCGCCGCAACCTCGCCGCCGGGCAGAAGGGCCTGTCCATCGCCTTCGATCTCGCAACCCATCGCGGCTATGACAGCGACCACCCGCGCGTGGTGGGCGATGTGGGCATGGCGGGTGTGGCGATCGATTCCATCTACGACATGCGCACGCTGTTCGACGGCATCCCTTTGGACCAGATGAGTGTGTCCATGACCATGAACGGCGCGGTGCTGCCGATCATGGCGCTCTATATCGCCGCCGCCATGGAACAGGGTGTCGCCCCGCAAAAGCTGTCGGGCACCATTCAGAACGACATTCTGAAAGAGTTCATGGTGCGCAACACCTACATCTTCCCGCCGACGCCGAGCATGAAGATTATTTCGGATATCTTCGGCTACACTTCGCGCGAGATGCCGAAGTTCAACTCCATCTCCATCTCGGGCTATCACATGCAGGAAGCGGGTGCCACCGCCGATCTGGAGCTGGCCTACACGCTGGCGGACGGCGTGGAATACGTGCGTGCTGGGATCAACGCCGGTCTCGACATCGACGCCTTTGCACCACGTCTCAGTTTCTTCTGGGCTATCGGCATGAACTACTTCATGGAAGTGGCCAAGATGCGCGCCGCCCGCCTGCTGTGGGCGAAACTGCTGAAGCCCTTCAGCCCGAAGGACGCGCGGTCTCTCAGTCTGCGCACACACTGCCAGACCTCGGGCTGGAGCCTGACCGCGCAGGACGTGTTCAACAACGTGGTGCGCACCTGCATCGAAGCCATGGCCGCCACGCAAGGGCATACGCAATCTCTGCACACCAACGCGCTAGATGAAGCGCTGGCCCTGCCCACGGATTTCTCGGCGCGCATCGCGCGTAATACGCAGTTGTTCATCCAGCAGGAAACCGGCACCACCCGCAGCGTCGACCCTTGGGGCGGCAGTTACTACGTGGAACGCCTGACGCACGATCTCGCGAAAAAGGCCTGGGGCCACATTCAGGAAGTGGAAGGCCTGGGCGGCATGGCCAAGGCCATCGAGGCGGGCATTCCGAAGCTGCGCATCGAGGAGGCCGCCGCGCGCACACAAGCCCGCATCGACAGCGGCCGTCAAACCGTCGTCGGCGTCAACAAGTGCCGCCTGTCCGGGGCCGAGAACATCGACGTGCGTTCGGTGGACAACACCGCCGTGCGCAAGGCCCAGCTTGAGAAACTGAAACGCCTGAAGGCCGAGCGCGACCCCAAGGCTGTAGAACAAGCCCTGGCCGCCCTGACCCAATCCGCCCAAACCGGCGCAGGCAACCTGCTGGCCTTGTCGGTGGACGCGGCCCGCGCTAAAGCCACGGTGGGCGAAATGACGGACGCCCTGGAAAAGGTCTTCGGCCGCCATGTCGCCGAAATCAAATCCGTCTCGGGGGTTTACCGGAAAGAAGTGGGCGCGCAGTCGGACCAGGTGCAGAGCGTGCTGAAGCTGGTGAACGTCTTCGCCGAGAAGGAAGGCCGCCGCCCGCGCATTCTTGTCGCCAAGATGGGCCAGGACGGCCACGACCGCGGCCAGAAGGTGATCGCCACCGCCTTTGCCGACTTGGGCTTCGATGTCGATATCGGACCTTTGTTCCAGACGCCCGCCGAAGCCGCCAAGCAGGCGGTGGAGAACGACGTGCACATCATCGGCGCCAGCTCGCTGGCCGCCGGGCACCTGACGCTGGTCCCCGCGCTCAAGGACGAACTGAAGAAGCTGGGCCGCGAGGACATCATGGTTGTCGTGGGCGGCGTTATTCCGCCGCAGGATTTCGACGCGCTTTATAAAGCGGGGGCTGCGGCCATCTTCCCGCCCGGCACGGTCATCAGCGCGGCAGCCTCGGACTTGCTGGCCAAGCTGGGCAAAGCCCTGGGCCACGGAGCGTAATCCCCCGTGCCCGCCGAGGGGTCCAACGGTTCGCGCGTTCAACTGTCCGCCGCGGCCTATGCCGAAGGCGTGCTGGCGGGCGACCGCGCCATCCTGGCGCGCGCCATTACCCTGATCGAATCCCTCAAGCCCGAGCATCAGGACCTCGCCCAGGAGTTGCTGGTGAAGCTGCTGCCGCAAATCGGCAAATCGCAGCGCATCGGCATCAGTGGATTGCCGGGGGCGGGTAAAAGCACGTTCATCGATGCCTTCGGCTCCATGCTGACGGCGCAAGGGCACAAGGTGGCGGTGCTGGCGGTGGATCCCACCAGTTCGCGGACCGGCGGTTCCATCCTCGGCGACAAGACACGCATGGCGCGGCTCTCCATCGATCCCAAGGCCTACATCCGCCCCTCGCCAACCGGCGGCACGCTGGGCGGTGTCGCCCGCGCCACACGGGAAGCCATTCTGGTGTGCGAGGCGGCGGGCTTTGACGTCATCCTGGTGGAAACTGTGGGCGTGGGCCAAAGCGAGATCACCGTTTCTGAAATGGTGGACTTCTTCCTGGTGCTGATGATCGCGGGCGGCGGCGACGAACTGCAAGGCATCAAGAAGGGCGTACTGGAGATCGCCGACATGATCGCCATCACCAAGGCCGACGGCGAGAACGTCAAGCGCGCGCAGGCCACCGCCGCCGACTACAGCCACGCCATGCGCATCATCACGCCCCACAGCCCCACGTGGCTGCCGCCGGTGGTGAGCGTGAGCGCCATGGAAAACCGCGGCCTGGACGACGTGTGGGCCAAGATCGGCGCGCACAAGAAGGTCACCACGGCCTCGGGCGAATGGGCGCAAAAACGCGTCGCCCAGCAGATCCGCTGGATGTGGGCCATGGTCGACGACCGGCTGCTGGGCCGCTTGAAAACCGATGCCAAGGTGAAGGCCCTGATCCCCGTTCTGGAGCAGGAAATTGCGCAAGGCCGCACCACCCCGGCCCTGGCGGTAGATCGGATTTTCAAAACCTTCGGGGTTTGATTTTATTGGTGCATGGCCTGATCGAAAAACCGGTTTCCACTTTTTCGGGCCATGCACTAGTCTCCCCTTCAATTCCAAGGGGACACATATGAAAAATTTCAAGGCACTGCTCCTCACGTCCGCCATTCTGTTCAGCGGCACGGCGTGGGCTGAAACCGACGCGGACCTTGTCGCCCGTGCGCGCGGCATCCACGACCGCGTCATCACCGTCGACACCCACGTGGACATTCCGCCCGATTACGGCAGCGCCGCCTACGACCCCATGAAGCCCGGCCCGCGCGGCCAGCAGGTGCACATCCCGACGCAAATCGAAGGCGGGCTGGATGCCACCTTCCTGATCGTCTACGTGGGCCAGGGCGAGCTTGATACCGTGGGTTATGCATCCGCGCTGTCGGACGCCATGATCAAGTTCGCCGCCATCCACAAGGTCGCCGACAAGATGTACCCCGACAAGATCGAGCTGGCCTATACCGCGGGCGACGTGCGGCGCATTTCGGCGGCGGGCAAAAAAGTGGCGCTGATCGGCATTGAAAACGGCTACCCCATCGGCGAGGACATCGACCTGATCGATCTCTTCTACGATTACGGCGGGCGCTACTTCGGCCACACCCACATCGGCCACAACCAGTTGGGCGATTCGTCCATGGACATGTCGCGTAACTTAACCGCCCCGCCCAAACCCCTGCACGGCGGCCTGTCGGCGCTGGGCAAGTTGGCGGTGAAGCGCTGCAACCAGGTGGGCATCATGAACGATATTTCCCACGCCGGAAAGCAGACCGCGCTGGACATCATCGCTGCCTCCAAGGCGCCGGTAATTGCCTCGCACTCGGGCGTGAAGGGCGTTTTCGACCACCCGCGCAATCTCAGCGACGATGAACTTCTGGCCCTGAAGAAAAACAACGGTGTCGCGCAGATGGTGGCTTTCGACACCTACCTGCGTGCCGTGCCCAAGGCCAAGACCGAGGCGCTGGCTGCGCTGCGCGAGGAATACGGCATCAAGGAAATGCAGGATGTCGCCAAGCTGACGCCCGACCAATTGAAAGCCTACCGCGCCAAGGGCGATGAGATCGAACTGAAGTGGCCCAAGGCTGGCGTCAAGGATCTGGCCGACCACATCGACTACACCGTGAAGCTGATCGGCATCGATCACGTCGGTATTTCATCCGACTTCAACGGCGGCGGCGGCATCGCCGGTTGGAACAGCGCCAGCGAAACCTTCAACGTCACGCTGGAACTGGTGAAGCGCGGCTACACCGAGGAACAGGTGGCGAAAATCTGGGGCGGAAACCTGCTGCGCGTGATGGCGGATGTCGAAAAATACGCGGCCAAGACCGGCTACAACAAAAAGCGCGGGAAGAGTTGATATCTTGCTTCCGCGCTAAGGCGCGGACAGAAAAATAACCACGACTGCATTTTCATTTCGTGCGCTTACGCGCCCGAAGATGAAAATAAAGTCGGGGTTATGTTTTCTTCTAAACCTATCTTTCCGCCAGAATCCCGTACAAGTCCGGGCGGCGGTCGCGGAAGAAGCCGAAGGAGGCGCGGTTGCGGCGCACTTCCTCGAGATCAAAGCCGGCCGTCAGCACGCCCGTTTCGGTGCGGCCGAATTCGGCCACCTTCTCGCCGCGCTGGTCGGCGATGAAGGACGAGCCGTAGAAAATCTGGCCGTGCTCATTGCCGATTCTGTTTGCGGCGATGACCGGCACCACATTCGACACGGCATGGCCGATCATGGCGCGCTGCCACAAGTCCTTGGTGTCGAGACCGGGGTTCTCAGGCTCTGAGCCAATAGCCGTGGGATAGAACAACAGGTCGGCCCCCATCAGCATCATGGCCCGCGCGCATTCGGGGAACCACTGGTCCCAGCAGATGCCCACCCCGATCTTGCCGAACCTGGTGGGCCACACCTTGAAGCCGGTGTTACCGGGTTTGAAGTAGAACTTCTCCTCGTAGCCCGGGCCGTCGGGGATGTGGCTTTTGCGGTAGGTGCCCATGATCGACCCGTCGGCGTCGATCATCACCAGACTGTTGAAAAAGTGCTGGCCGTCGCGCTCGAAGATCGAAGCCGGAATGACCACACCCAATTGCTTGGCGAGCGGCGCCAAACGCTTCACCACCGGATGATCGTTGGCGGGGTACGCGCTGTCGAAATGGTGGTCCTTCTCCTCGCGGCAGAAGTACAGCCCTTGCATCAGTTCCGACGGTAAAATGATCTGCGCGCCCTTCTTGGCGGCGTCTTTCACAAGGCCTTCAACACGGTCGAGGTTCTCGGCCATGTTATCGGAATAGGCGCATTGCAGGGCGGCGACGGTAACGGTGGACATGGCGCGATCCTACACCAACGGCTGTTGCTGGGTAATGCAGTGGAACGAGCCGCCGCCCGTGAGAATGTGGTTGGCGGGCAGGCCTACGGTCGTGCGGCCACGGAACAGCTTGCCGATGGCCTTTACCGCGGCTTCATCGGTCTTGGTTCCGTAAACGGGCACCACCACCGTCGTATTGCCGATATAGAAGTTCATGAAACTCGCGGGCACGGGCTCGCCCTCCTCGTCGTCCAGGCGGCCGGCAGAGGGAATGGTATGCACATCGAGCTTGCGGCCATTCACGTCGGTCGCCGCTTTCAGATCGGCGATGATGGCCTTCAGGGCATCATGGTTCGGGTCATCGGCGCCGGTGGGCTCCATGCACACCACCACGCCGGGAGCGATGAAGCGCGCGATGTTGTCGATGTGCCCGTCGGTGTGGTCGTTCAAGAGGCCGTCGCCCAGCCAGATGAGTTTCTCGATGCCGAGGCTGTGCTTCAGGTTCGCCTCGATCTCGGCTTGCGTCAGGTTGGCGTTGCGGTTCGGGTTCAAGAGGCATTGCCGCGTGGTCAGCGCCGTGCCCAGGCCGTCCACGTCGATGGAACCGCCTTCCAGCACCCAGTCGTTGATATGCGCTTTCACGCCCGCGCGCTTGGCGACGAAGGGCGCAACACCATCATCGCCCACCAGCACGTACTTGCCGCCCCAGCCGTTGAAGCGGAAGCATGCGGCCTCGAGGGTTGTGCCGCCGGTCACGAAAATGGGCGCGGTGTCGCGCAGCCAGATATCGCCGAAAGCCGCCGGGATGATCTCGGCCCCCGTACCCGCCAGCGCCTGGCGGGCCGAGGCCACGGCTTCATCTCCACTGGCGAGAATCTTCAAAGCTTCGCCGCGCGGACGGCCAGAGCCCGCATCCACGTCGGCGATGGCTTTGAACAGCGCCGTCACTTCAGCGCGGGCAGGCTCAAGGTCTTCCAGCCACAGGTCGGCATGGCTGGGCCAGGCGGACCAGACGGCGCTGTGGGCATCCCACTCGGCGGGCTGACGGACGGACACTTGAAAACCTCGGCTGTTGAAAACGCGGTGCTGCTGGTTGCCTAAAGCCTTGGGCCCGGCATTGCAACGCCGGAGATATGAATTTCCCCTGCTTACGCAAGTCCTTCGGGTATATACGGACGGCCATGACCGCCATCTCCGAATCCTCGGGAAACCCCACCGCCGACAAGCGCTTTGAACTGGCGCAGATGTTCATTGAGCGGCGCGACCTTGAGGCCGCGGCCGACCTGATGCGCCAGGCCCTGGAGCTTGCCCCTGAGTGGGCCGAGTGCCGTTTCACCCTGGCCGAGACGCTCATGCTGATGGGCCATAAGGACGAGGCCATCACCGCGTTTCAGGCCTACCTGAGGCTCGATCCCGCCGATTCCATGGGCGCTCACGCCAAGCTGGTGATTTTGGGAGCCGCCCCGTCCACCGCGGAACTGCCCCCGGCCTATGTGGAACGCTTGTTCGACCAGTACGCCACGGGCTTCGAGAAAGCGCTGACCGAACGGCTGCGTTACACCGCACCCCAGCAGTTACGCGAAAGCATTAAAGCACGGCGGGGTAAAACCCCCTTAGCCCGCGCGCTCGATCTGGGCTGCGGCACCGGCCTGATGGGCGCGGCGCTGCACGGCATGGTCGGCAGCCTGGACGGCGTGGACCTGTCGGCCCCCATGCTGGCGGAAGCCAGGCGCAAGAATATCTACGCCAACCTCATCCACGGCGACATGCGGACGGCGATGGCGGGCAAGCTTACGCATTACGACCTCATCGTCGCGGCGGATGTGTTCGTCTACGTGGGCGACATCGCGCCCATTATCATAGCCGCGTTTGAGGCGCTGACGCCGGGCGGATTGCTGGCCTTCACCGTGCAGGCGCTGAGCGGAGATGGTTACGGTCTGGGTGAAGACCAGCGCTTCAGCCACAGCGAAGCGTATTTGAATAGCGTGCTGGCGGCGTTCTGCAATGTCGAGATTACGCCGGGCTCATTCCGGCGCGACCGTGCGCGCGATGTACCGGGGTTTCTGGTGCTAGCCGAGACGCCCGCTTAACCCTCTGACCTAATCAAGCGCAAACGTGAGGGCCTTCAGATACGTCCCTTCGGGCAGTTGTAAGTGAACTGGATGATCGGGGCCGGCACCGGATGTTTTGAGCAGACGGCCCGTGCGGCCGGCATCGGTAATGCCCCGCGATACGGCCTCGGTGAATTCGATCAAGGGCGCGTTGTGACTGCACGAGGCGATGAAGAAGATGCCCTGGGGTGCGGTGATGGCAGCACACTGCCGAGCAAGCTTGCGGTAGCCTTGCAGGCCGGGCTTTAAATCTTTGCGCGACTTCACGAAGGCGGGCGGATCAGCCACAACGATATCGAACTTCTCTTTGCGCTGGGTGGCGGCCGCCAGGAACTCGAAGACATCGGCGCGCGTGAAGGCGCACACGCTTCCCACCTTGTTCTCGGCAGCGGCTTTCTGCGCCAACTCCAGAGCCAGACCAGAGCCGTCAACACCGTGCGCGCTTTTGGCCCCGGCCACCGCGCACGACACCGCAAACCCGCCCGTATGGGTGTAAAGGTCGATGACCGACTTGCCCTTGGCTAATGAGGCCACGAATGCGCGGTTGTCGCGCTGGTCGAAGAACCAGCCGGTCTTCTGGCCGCCCAGCACGTCGGCGAAGAACGTCGCCGTGGCTTCTTTGACGGCGATAGGCCCCGAAAGCTCGCCCTTCACCACCCGCGTGACTTCGCCCAGGCCTTCCAGCGCGCGGAACGCGGAATCGCCGCGCATGACGATCACGCGCGCCTGCATCACACCTTCGATCGCGGTGGCAATAGCGGGCAGGGCCGCATCCATGCCCGCCGTGTTGGGCTGCACCACCGCAACGTCATCAATTCTATCCACGATCAGGCCGGGCAGGCCGTCGCCCTCGGCGTGGACCCAGCGGTAATAGGGCCGCCCGATCAGACGTTCGCGCAGATCACGCGCCGCTTGCAGGCGGCTTGCGAACCAATCTGCATCAATCACCGCGTCGGGCCGCGCGTCGAGAAGACGCGCGCTGATGAGCGGCTTGGGATTGAAGTGAGCGGTGGCCAAGGGCGCACCACCCGCGTCTTCTAGGGTCACGACCGTACCCGGCGGCAGCGTTTTTGCGCCCGCATCCATCTGCACTTCGTTGGAATAAACCCACGGGTGGCCGGTCCTTAAGCGCTTATGCGCCCCAGGTTTTAGGCGGACGCGCGGATGTTTGAGATTAGTCATATTTGGGTATGCGCTTCAGACTGCACGCGGCGGTGCCGGACCATATGGTGAACCTTTGGCGCTTTTTTTGATGGAAATCAAACGGGAGCTTTTCTAATCGTACTATAGATGTAACGTTTAAGGCTGTATCCTGCGCTTCAATGATGCAGGCTTAAAACCGGCCGCCCACCACAATCCGATCAGGGAACCATGCGGATGACCAAACCCTCGCCCGAAGAACGCGCCAAGAAACTCAGCGAAGGCTTGGAGTTCGTCAAAGACCTGCCGGGTTTCGAGCGCGGCCACCCGCACTATTTCAAAGACCCCATCATCGACCACCTGCTTGAAATCGTCCTGCAACTAGGCGCCGAGATTTGGATTACGCGCGACCGGCAAATGGTGACGGAATACCTCTTGGCCACCGAAGGCAAGGTGACGCCAGAAATGATCGAAAGCTTCAAGCCGCCCGCGGAATGGCGCGAGAAGATGCGCGAGGAGCGCCGCAACTTTACCCGCCGGCTGTACCAGTGCTTGTACGAAGGCATCGCCCCGCCGGGCGATGCGAATTTCAATTCCGGCGTTCTGCGCCGCGAAGGCTGAAGGTCAGCTACTTCCCGCTCACCGTGATCGTATCATAGGAAATAAAGCCGAAGGTGTCGGCAAACCCTTCCGTGCGCTTGCTTAAGCCAGCGAAGAACACCTGCTCGTATAAAAACAACGCCGCCGCCTGATCGTGATAGCGCCGGCCCAGTTCGCGCCTGAGTTCAAGGCCCTTGGCCTCGTCCCATTCCGCCAGGGCCGCCTGATATACCGGCATGGCCTCGCGGTCGCAGTACCACGGATGGTTGGCCTGGCAGGAATGGATGTTGATGGCGCGCAGTACGTCCATGCTGGGCGAGGCCGACCAGGGAATGAAAATCGCATCGGCGTATTCGCCGGTGATGAAGGTGTTGCGCAGGTACTGCGCCAGTTGCAGCGGCCTGATTTCCATGGTCACGCCGATATCGGCCAGGTCGTCGGCCACCTGCTGATAGGCCGCCAGTGAGGCGCCGCTGGTGGTGGCCGTTTCCATGACGAACTTGAAGCCCTTGGGGTAGCCGGCCTCGGCCAGGAGGCGCTTGGCCTTGTCCAGGTCGTAATCGAACATGGGCAGCGTGTCGTCGCGCCCCATGATGTTGCGCGCCGCCGGCTGGTTGGCGGGTACGGTCTTGCCCTGGAAGAGGATGTCGACAATGGGCCCGCGGTTGACGGCGTGGTTGAGCGCCCGGCGCACGCGCGCATCGGCCAAGGGCCCGCCGCGCGTGGCCACCAGTGAAATGCCCGCGACACTGCCGTCGCGCCAGCTAATGCCCTTGGAGCCTGCCGCCTCCAGCGTCTGCACGTCTTCAGGCGCCAGCCCGATGCCGATATCGGCGCGGCCCGAGATGATGGCCTGCACGCGCGCGGTCGCTTCGGGCAGGGTCAGGAGTTCAAGCCTGGCTTCCTTGGGCTTGCGCCAGGACTTGGCGAACGCCTTGAAGCTGGCTTTGTTAGGCTCCCACTTCTCCAGGGCAAAGGGCCCGGTGCCCACGGGCGTTTTCGAGAACTCCTCGGTGCCGAGCGACAGGAACGATTCGGATTCAGGCATCAGCAGAATAGCGGCATAGCGCGGAAACGTCGGCACCGGCATCTTGGTGACGATATCCACCGTGAATTCATCCACTACGCGCGCCCCTTCTAGGGGCGGCAGATCCCGCAGGATGTTGTCGGTGGGACGCGGCGTTTTCGCCAGGAAGTTCACGTTGGCGGCCACCGTGGCCGCCGTGAACGGCTTGCCGTTAGAGAACACTACGTCGCGGCGCAACTGGAACCGCCAGGTCCTGGCGTCGACGTTGGCCCAGGACAGCGCCAGCCAGGGCTTCAGCACACCGCCCGCAGTCATGCGCGTGAGCCCGTCGTAGATGGCCGAGGTGGTGGTGATGGTGGGCGTGGCCGAGGTGGAAAACGGATTGCCCAGTTGCGGCGGCAGGACGGACAAGGCCAGCCGGATGGTGCCTTCGGCGGCCCGGGCCGGAAGTGCGGCGGCCAGCAACAGCACTGCGATACAGCTAAACCTGAAAGCACGGATCGGCATGGACGCCTCGGACGGAGTGTGAAATATGCTGCAACCGGCGGTGCGGCTACATGACCACACTCGTTTGCCCGCCGTAAACCGGGATCAGGTTTGAAATGAGCGAAAATCCGCTAGCGCCGCCGCGCGGAGCCGCGTTCCTGGACCGGGACGGTGTGCTGAACGTCGACAGCGGCTTTGCCCACCGGCCCGGACAGATCACCTGGGTAGAGGGCGCGTTCGACGCCGTGCGGCGTTTGAACCAGCACGGGCTTTATGTGTTCGTCGTGACCAATCAGTCGGGTGTCGCGCGCGGGCTTTACACTGAAACCGACGTGCGGGGCCTGCACGCCTGGATGGCCGAACATTTCCAGGCACAGGGTGCGCGCATCGACGACTTCGCCTACTGCCCGCACCACCCCGAGGCCGCTGTGGCGGCCTATAAGACACAATGCCTCTGCCGCAAGCCTGCCCCTGGCCTGCTGTTGAACCTGATGGAGAAATGGCCGGTGGATGCGGGAAGCAGTTTTCTGATCGGCGACCGCGACACCGACCTTGAGGCTGCGCGCGCGGCGGGCGTACCAGGGCATCTGTTCTCGGGCGGCAACCTGGACGACAAAATCCGCGCGATTT
>JAEUKM010000057.1 GCA_016793085.1 Rhodospirillaceae bacterium | reverse complement strand
GCGGCCAAAAGTTCGCGTTCCATGCGGTCGGCGGTGGGCGCCGCGCCGATTTTGCCTTTGGTCGGCAGGTTGGCGAGGGCCGCCGTGGCCGAGCCGTGCTTGGCGATCAGTTGCCGGAAGGTGATGGGCCCGATGCCCTCGGTGGCGCTTAAGCGCAGCCAGTCGACCAGCCCGTCCCGCGTCAGGGATTTGGGCGCATCCTCACTCACGCGGCGGCAGCGTCTTTCTTGCCGCCGATTTTAGGCTCGGTGCCTTTCACCAGCCGCACGATGTTGGCGTGGTGGCGCACCCAGCCCATGACCGCCAGCACCAGGAATACCAGAGCATGCGTGGGATAGCCCAGCATCGCGGCGTACAGCGGCGCCACCGCCAGCGCGATCAGTGCGGCCAGCGACGAGTAGCGGTAGATGACGGCAATGGCCAGCCAGGCGGTGGTGGACATGAGGCCCACCAGCGGCACGGCGGCGATGATGAGGCCGAAGGTGGTGGCGACACCCTTGCCGCCCTTGAACTTCAGCCACACCGGGAAGTTATGCCCGATGACGGCCCCGAGCCCCGCGATCAGCGCCAGCGCCTCGGCCCCCGGACCGTCGGCGATCAGGCGCACCAGCACCACGGCGATGGCCCCCTTGCCGCCGTCGAGCAAGAGGGTGGCCAGCGCCAAATCCTTGCGGCCTGTTCTGAGAACATTGGTGGCCCCGATGTTGCCCGACCCAATCGAGCGAATATCGCCGAGGCCTGCCAGCCGCGTGATGACCAAGCCAAATGGAATAGCGCCGAAGGCATAGCCCAACAGGGCCGCGACGATGATTTCCGAGAGGGCGAGGTCAGCGGGCACTTTTGGCCTCAAAAACCGTGCGGCCGTCGATCACCGTGCGCAGTACCTTGCCCTGGACCGGCTGGCCGTCGAAAGGCGTGTTCTTGGACTTGGAGCGGAACTCGTCCGCCACCACTTTCCAGCCCAGGTTGGGATTGAACACGATGAGATCGGCCTTCTTGCCCTTGGCGAGGCGGCCCGCATCGAGACCCAAAAGCTTCGCCGGTTCCACCGTCAGGCGTCGCAATACATCCATCAGGCTCAGGTTCTCGGTGTGGTGCAGGCCCAGCGAGACGGCCAAAAGCGTTTCCAGCCCGCTGCCGCCGAAGGCGGCTTGGGTGAAGGGCAGGCGCTTGGAGTCCTGGTCGTGGGGCGCGTGGTCCGAGGCGATGCAGTCGATGACGCCCGCCTTCAGGCCCTCGACGATGGCCTGGCGGTCGGCGTCGGTGCGCAAGGGTGGCGAGAGTTTGGCGAAGGTGCGGTAATCGCCCACCGACAGCTCATTCAGCGCGAAGTAAAAGGGGGCCGTGTCGCAGGTGACGTTCAGCCCCTTGGCCTTGGCGCGGGCGATGATCTCGACACTTTCGGCGGTGGAGATGTGCGCGGCGTGGTAACGCGCACCCGTCATGGCCACCAGCCTCAAATCCCGCTCCAGCATGATGATCTCGGCTTCGCGGGGAATGCCGGAGAGGCCCAGCCGCGTCGACATTTCGCCGGTGTTCATCACGCCGTTGGCGAGCGTGGGTTCTTCCGGGTGCTGGATAATCAAAAAGCCAAAGGTCGATGCATACGACAGCGCCCGGCGCATGACTTGCGCATCGGCGATGGCCTTGGTGCCGTCGGTGAAACCAAGCGCACCCGCTTCGGCCAGCAGGCCCATTTCGGCCAGTTCCTTGCCTTGCAGGCCTTTGGTGGCGGCACCGTACACATACACCTTGGTTAGGGCCTGCATGCGGGCGCGGCGGGCGACGTATTCCACCGTCGCTTCGTCGTCGATGATGGGGTTGGTGTTGGGCAGGCCCACCATAGTCGTGACCCCGCCCGCTACGGCCGCTTCGCCGCCGCTTTTCAGACTCTCTTTGTGTTCCTCGCCGGGTTCGCGCAGTTGCACGCGCATATCGACTAAACCAGGGGCCAGGATATGTCCGCCGCAGTCGATGACCTGCACATCCTTTCCGGGCTTGCCGTCGAAGACTTTGGCCCCGATGTCGGCGATTTCCTCAGCCACCGTGATCAGTTCGCCGGGCCCGTCGAACCCCGAGGCCGGGTCGATAATGCGGGCGTTGACGTAGGCGATCTTGCCGGGCTTGGCGACGCTCATTTGCCGCTCCCGGCGTCGAGATACGCCGCGTTGTTCTTGGCCAGGATCTCCACCACCGCCATGCGCACGGCGACGCCTAATTCGACCTGCTCACGGATGGCCGAACGCTCGAAGTCGTCGGCGACGTCGCTGTCGATTTCGGTGCCACGGTTCATGGGACCGGGATGCATGATCAGTGCGTCGGGCTTGGCTTGCGCCAGTTTCTGGCGGTCGAGGCCGAAGAAGCGGAAGTATTCGCGCACCGAGGGGATGAAGCTGCCCTTCATGCGCTCGTTCTGGACGCGGAGCATCATGACGATGTCCACGTCCTTGAGGCCTTTCGTCATGTCGGTGAACACTTCCACGCCCAGCCGGTCGATGCCGGATGGTATCAGCGTGCGTGGTGCGATGATGCGCACCCGCGCCCCCATCGTGAGCAACAAGTAGAAGTTCGACCGCGCAACCCGGCTATGCAGCACGTCGCCGCAGATGGCGACGATCAGCCCGCTTAAGCGGCCCTTGCGGCGGCGGATGGTCAGCGCATCCAGCAGAGCCTGGGTGGGGTGTTCATGGCTGCCGTCGCCGCCGTTGACGACACCGCAGTTCACTTTGTCGGCCAGCAGTTTCACCGCCCCGGAGTCCGAGTGGCGCACGGCAAGCACGTCCGGGTGCATGGCGTTCAGGGTCACGGCGGTGTCGATCAGGGTTTCGCCCTTGGCGACCGAGCTGGTCTCGACCTGCATGTTGATGACGTTGGCGCCCAGGCGCAGGGCCGCCAGTTCGAACGAGGTGCGGGTGCGGGTCGAGTTCTCGAAGAACAGATTGATGACCGTGCGGCCCTTCAGCGTGTCCGTGGTCTTTTCAGGCCCCCGGTTGACCGCGATGTAGCGCTCGGACTGGTCTAGCAGGTGATTGATTTCTAAAGGAGTAAGGCCTTCGATACCCAGGAGATGACGGTGGGGGAAGACCTGATCTTTCATAAGCGCGCAACATATTTGCGCGGGCTAAAGGGGTCAAGCCAAGAGGGGCCGTCGGACGCTGTTTTCCACAGGA
>JAEUKM010000051.1 GCA_016793085.1 Rhodospirillaceae bacterium | reverse complement strand
GAGGTGAAAGTGTAGGGACCGGAAAATAGCGCCGCAACGGTTCAAGCCCTCTATGCGAACAACACTTTTTGAGTGTGTTGCGGCTGCAACACATGCCAAAAAGCAGCAATTTTCTGCAATCTGGCGCTTCTGCAGGCCATTCTTTCTGCGCAGTACATGGCGCAGACCCATCAAAGCCGCACGCCCGCTTGCTCAAAACGATTATCGCATGCTTGCGCGTGGCTTATCGTCCATCCGAGCATTAGCGGCATTAGCGGCTGGACTGGCCGAGGCTGACTTGATTGTAATGAGACAAACATCACAACGAACAGGAGTTCGCTTTTGCTGACAGCTGTCGATTAGCCCGTCAGATCAACGTTCATCAGTTGCCGGATGCCTGCGGCCAAGGCCGTGATGGGTGTGGGTTTCATGAAGAACAGATCGGCACCGCGCAGCAATGCGCCCTCCTCACCCGACTTGTCGCTATAGCCGGTGCACAGGATAGCCTTCAAGCGCGGATTAACCTCTTTCATGCGCTGGATCAGATCGAGACCGCGCAAGTTGGGCATGATCTGGTCGCTGATGACTACATCCCAAGCTTGAGGTGCAGATTTCACTGCCTCCAACGCATCCAAAGAGTTGATGCACACGGTGGTGCGATAACCCAGACGGCGCAACGACAACGATAGCGCATCGGCGACATCCACCTCGTCATCGACGATCAGCACGCGCTCGCAGCCGTCCAGCGGCGGCTGCGCGGCACTGCCGATCGAGGTCACATTGTCCACCGGTTCGGCGCAAGTGTTGTAAGCCGGCCAATAGATATCAAAGGTCGTTCCTTCCCCAAGCCGGCTACGGACCGTGATCACGCCATCATTGGCCACGACAATGCTGTTCACCACCGCAAGTCCGAGCCCAGATCCGCTGCGTTTCTCTTTGGTGGTAAAGAACGGATCGAAGATTTTGAGCGCGATATCCGGCGCAATGCCAGAACCATCATCGGCGCAAGTCAGGCATACGTAATCCGTTCCGGGCTTTAGCGCTGCAGAGGCATAGAAGAATGCATCGCCGCCGCCGGACGTGCTCAAACCCTTGGCAAACGACGGGCGCGGATCGCTGACATACATGCGGCTGGTCGTCACATCCACTGTACCGCCCCGACCATTCAGCGCATCGCTGGCGTTAATCGCAAGGTTCAGGATGATCTGCGCCACTTGACCCGCATTGGCCATGATGAAGGTATCGGGCGGCGCTGGTTGCACATTCAGTGTGGTATGCGCCGGCAACCGCCCACGTAATATCGTTTCAGCCTCGGCCATAGACTCGGAAAGGCTCAATAGTTCGCGCAAGGCGTCCTGGGCGCGAGAGAATGTGAGGATCTGGTTCACCAAGTTGGCGGCGCGTTGGCTGGCAGTGACGATCCGCCCAGCATACGTGTGAGGGCGCGAGCCCTCCGGCGTTTCACCAGCGATCAGGTCGGCGAACGCGCGGGTTGCTGCCAGGATATTGTTGAAATCATGCGCCACACCGCCCGCCAAACGGCCCAGCGATTCCATCTTCTGGGTTTCGGCCAATTGAGCCTGTAATTCGGCCTCGCGCGCGGCGCGGGCCTTAATTTCGGTTATGTCGGTGGCCGCATACAACAAACCGCCGCCAGGAATTTCTCCAACACGTACATCATGGATGGTAGACGCGCCGCTGCGACGGTTAAATACGACCGTATCGCGCCACTGGCCATGCTTACGGATGGAACTGCGGATGCGTCGGTAAAGCTGACGGCCAAGAGGCTGAGTATCGGGGAAAACATCGCTCAAGCGCTTGCCGACGATGGTACGACCTTCATTGCGCGCGGCCTGCGCGGCGGCACGATTGGCGTAAACCACTTCGTTCGTGGGGCTTTCAATGATGATGCGATCTTGGCTGGAATCGAGCGCAGCAACGACGGCGGCCAGCCATTGCTCTTTCTTCACTTGTTCGTCGATCTCAACCAGCAGCGTCTCTGTGATCAGATCGCCCGACGGCTCAACTGTGGGCCGGCCGCGCGCCAGCATCCACTTGTAGTCGCCCGAGGCGGTGCGCAGCCGGATCTTAAATTCATAAGGCCGCAGCGCGCGTACATTGGCGTCTACCGTCGGGGCATGCAGCGCGTTGTCCTCGGGGTGGAAGAGATCGCGCAGACGCATGACTGCTTTGGGCCCAATCAGCGCATGAGCCGGAATGCCCAAAATAGTTTCAATCCCATCGTTGATCCACACTGCGGTTTGCACGCCGTTGATTTCGCGCGAGCGAACGGCAATTCCGGCCACGTTGCCCAGGGTCGCTGATAAACGGCGCTCGCTTTCTTCCAGCGCCTGCTCTTTGCGAACTTGATCATCGATATCCACCAACAGCGTTTCGGTAACCTTATGGCCATCAATATCGATCAAAGGGCGTCCGCGCGCCAGCATCCACTTGTAACCGCTTAATGCAGTCAGCACACGCAGCTTGAATTCGTAGGACCGCATGTGCGCCCACGCGCTGCGCACGATGGGCCGGTTCAGTTCCATGTCTTCAGGATGGATGAGATCTGAGAATCTCAGGTCAGCGGCTGGACCTACCAAACGGTGGGCCGGGTACCCCAGAATTCTTTCTATGCCGTCACTGATCCACAGCAGATCTTGCTTGGTTTCGTGTACTCGCGTGCGGAGCGCAATGCCCGGCACATTCGAGACCAATGCCGACAGCCGCGCTTCCTTGGCCAGCACGCTCATTACTTGGTCACGGCAGAATCGTGCATATGCATCGGCTTCGGTTTCATCACCCTTGGGTACCACCAGGCGTGCCTGAGCCCCGCCAATAAAAGCAGCAAACTGCATCAGCGGTTCGATGGAATTGCGGCGCACGAACACGAGCACCAGGAACACCAGAGCTGTACTGACGATGATGATCGATGCGGCACTAGACAGAGCCAGCGTCACGATCACTTGCATCACACGCGCGTAATTGGCGGTGACTTTTAATTGGCCGATAGGCTCCGCATCGGGCGGCGCACCGTGGTACGGGGGGATGTTGACCACTACTTCGTATGTGGCAAGTGCGCTGAACCAACCTTTGGGGGTCTGGTTTGCCCGCACTACAGGCGGCAGGCCGTGCACGCGCACCTCGACCGAACTGACGTTCGGGGCTTTCAAAAAATTCGCGGTCGTCATCTCCAGCATATCAGCATCCAACGTGTCGGCGATGTACGTCGCCGAGTCCAGGAACGCCGTCATGCGGCTGACCATGCTTTGCTGGGCTTCTTTACGGAGCGTGTAATGCGTAATCGCGGCAGCGGCGACGGCAGCTAACAGCGTCAGAATGACCGCCGGAATGACGAACCAGCGCACCAACCGCAGTGTAATGCGGGGAAACAATCCATAAGCCGCCCAAAAACGAGCCTTGGGCTGTATGGGCTTTCCGGTGTCGCCGTCAAGTTCTTCGATGGCAGCCAGTGCTGACATTGATCGGCCCGTCATATTAGCCCTGCATGCGCAGGAAAGAGTGAAAAGAGGCCCTGGTCATGAGCTTTGAAGTCAGGACCAGGGCCTTCAAGGAACGCGAGAGAGATCTACGCGTTTTGGATCTTCGTTAGGTGTCTTCGCCTACCTTTATTAAGCAGCTTTGATATCGGTCAGGAAGGTATCGACCTCGGTCCGTAGCGTGGTGGACTGGCGCGCCAGTTCCTTGGCGGCCTCCAGCACTTGGGTTGAGACTTGACCAGTTTCACCGGCGGCTTGCGTGACGCCGACGATATTGGTCGAAACTTCCTTTGTGCCCGAAGCGGCCTGTTCGACATTGCGGGCGATTTCCTTGGTCGCGGCCCCCTGTTCTTCCACCGCCGAGGCGATAGTCGTGGAGATCCCGTTGACCTTCTCGATCGTGTCGAAGATGCGTTCGATGGCGTCGACCGACGATTTAGTCGCATTCTGGATGCCTTCGATCTGACCGCCGATTTCTTCGGTGGCTTTGGCCGTCTGGGTGGCCAAGTTCTTCACTTCCGACGCCACGACCGCGAAGCCCTTTCCGGCTTCACCGGCGCGCGCGGCTTCGATAGTGGCGTTCAGCGCTAGCAAGTTCGTCTGTTCGGCGATATCTGTGATCAGCGCCACGACGCGGCCGATGCGGCCCGCCGCTTCGTCCAGGCCGCGCACCAAATCTTTGGTCTTGGTGGCTTCCTGCACGGCTTGGCTGACAACGCGGGTCGATTCCGCAACCTGACGGCTGATCTCCTGGATCGAACTCGACAGTTCCTCAGTCGCGGCGGCGACGGTCTGAACGTTGGTTGAGGCTTGTTCCGAAGCGGCGGCAACCGCAGTCGACTGCACG
>JAEUKM010000029.1 GCA_016793085.1 Rhodospirillaceae bacterium | reverse complement strand
CCCAGCTCTCCTTCGATGCCAGTCACGAATTCAATGACATACTGAAAGGCACCATCGTCGCCGGCACTTCGAAGTCGGATCACGACAACCCGATTCAGACCACCGTGACCTTGGATCAGTTCAACGTGCAGGGCTACAGCTACGATTACAGCAAAGCCCGCGTGCCGCTGATCAGCTACGGAAACGCGCAGCTGACCAACCCGGCCGCCTGGACGCTGACCAGCATCCGCCTGCGCCCGCAAACGGCCTTGAACGAATACGACACCTTCAAGGGCGGCTTCGAACTGAAGCCCAACGACATTTTCAAGTTCAATGCAGGCCTGGACTGGAAAAAGTACAACTTCGTCACCACCGAACGGCGCCGCTCCAACGGCACGACGACCAACCAGGAAAGCGTGGTCCCGGCGGCGCTGCTGGCGATCCCGGTGGCCAACTACAGCAAAGTCATCAATTACCGGATCAAGGGCCTGGGCGCGCCTGCGGGTAACGTAACCGCGTGGCTGGTGCCCGACCTGAACTTGGCCCAGAACGTGCTGCAGTTCTACGACACAACCGCTTTCAACGGCGCCTTCCGCTTGGGCCGCGAACCGGCGCTGACCAACAACAACCGGGTGCGTGAAGAAGACCTGGGCGGCTTCGTGCAAGGCGCCTTCGTGGCCGAAGTCGGCGACATGACGTTACGCGGCAACGCCGGCGTGCGTTATGTCGAGACCAAGCAGCGCACACAGGGCTTCGCGTTCGTCGGCGGCTCGACCAACGAAATCACTGTTGAACGCAAATACGACGACTGGCTGCCGTCGGCCAACCTGGTGCTGGAACCCACGGACGAGTTCGTCATCCGTGGCGCTGCGGCCAAGGTGATGTCGCGCCCGAACCTGGGCAACCTGCCGCCGGGAGCCACCGTCAGCGTATCGGGCTCGACCCGCTCGGTCACGGCCGGCAACCCGAACCTCGATCCGTTCCGCGCCAACGCCTATGACCTGTCGTTCGAATGGTACCCGGACACAGGAACATTGCTGTCGCTGGCGCTGTTCAAGAAGGACATCAAGAACTTCGTCCAGACGTTGTCGACCACCGGCACCTTCAGCGCCAACCCGTTCGGCTTGCCCGACAGTGTTGCGATTGCCGCCTGCGGTACGGTGGCCGGGTGCAGCCCGTCGGCCAGCTGGAATTTCTCCACCCCGCTCAACACGCCGGGCGGCAATTTGAAGGGGTATGAGCTCAGCTATCAGCAGCCCCTGAAGTTCCTGCCGGGCCTTCTGTCGAACACCGGCATCCTGGTGAACTACACCCGCGTCAAGTCCTCGATCGACTACCTCAACGCCGCCGGGGTTGCGATCGCCACGAATGATCTGATCGGTCTGTCGCGCAAGGCCTACAACGCCACGTTCTACTACGAAGACGATGTGTGGAGCGCACGCGTGTCGGCAGCCTACCGCTCGAAGTTCAACACCCGCATTCCGGGCCAGGAAGCGGGCACCAACATCGACGGCACCAACTCGACCTTCAACGTCGACGCCTCGATTCAGTACTCGTGGAACGACAACCTGAAGTTCACGCTGGAAGGCGTCAACCTGACCGACGAGTACCAGGATCAGTTCAACGATTCGTCGAACCGCCTCTCGTTCTATCACCACACGGGGCGCGAGTTCTTGCTGGGTGTGCGCTACACGTACTAAGCGCCCGCCAATTCCACCTATGGCCGCAATGCCCCAGGCATTGCGGCCATTTTTTTATTCCGTCAATGGCCGAGATCGGACAAGATCACGGCCCGTAACTGGCCTGACAGGGTTGCTCCGTTGACCTCCTCCGCCCGCGTTGTTTGCTTTGGCGAAGTCCTGCTGCGGCTGTCCGCGCCAGGGCATCAGTTGTTTTTGCAGTCTCCTTCATTAGATGTTGTAGTGGGCGGGGCCGAAACCAACGTCGCTGGCTCGCTGGCGCACTTCGGGCACAACGCCGCGATGGTCAGCACCCTGCCCGACAACGCTGTCGGCCGCGCTGTCTTGGGCGAGATCCGCAAGCACGGCATCGACACCTCTTTCATCCGCTTCGCGCCAGGTCGCATGGGGCTTTACTTCGTGACCATGGGGGCCGCCGTGCGCCCCTCGGAAGTCACGTACGACCGCGCCCATTCCGCTTTTGCCGACGACGCGCCCGAGGCTGTGAACTGGGATGCGGCCTTAAAGGGTGCGGCGTGGTTTCATATCTCGGGCGTGACACCTGCTTTGGGGCCGAACGGCGCCAAGGCCGCTCAACGTGCCGCCGATGCAGCCCGTCGCATGAATGTCCCCGTCTCGTTTGACGGCAATTTCCGCAGTAAATTGTGGGCGGCCTGGAAGGGCGATGCGCCGGGAATTCTGAAAGGCCTGATGGCTTCAGCGGATTTGGCGTTCATCGACGACCGTGATGTGGCGGTGATCCTGGGCCAGCAGTTCAGCGCCGGCGATGACCTGGAGCGGCGGCGCGCGGCCGCCAAGGCCGCTTTTACCGCCTTCCCGCAGTTGAAACGCATCGCCTGCACAGTGCGCGTCACCTCGGCCGCGCAGGCGCACCAGCTCTCCGCCATCATGTTCACGCGGGGCAGCGAGCACAAAGCCCGCACCTACGCGCTTGAAGGTGTGGTGGACCGCATCGGCGGCGGCGATGCCTTTGCCGCGGGCGTGCTGCACGGTCTGATAACCAAAATGGACGATGCGGCAGCCTTGGAGTTTGGCCTGGCGGCGGCGTGCCTGAAGCACTCCTACCCCGGCGATATCAACCTCGCCCACATCGCCGATGTCGAGGACGTGCTGAAAGGCCCCGGCGGCGATATCCGCCGTTAGGTCTTCTTAAAGCGTGCCCTTTTGAATGAAGGGCACCTTGGCGAACAAGCGCCGTTCATCACCGCGCGGGTCACTGGCCAGCACCGGCGGCACATCGAACAAAAGCGTCTGCCGCGCGGTAAGATCGTAAGGCGCCCACTGCGGAATCCCGGCGTGGTTTGGGTTTCCGGTGCTCGCGAAATTCAGAAACGCATCGCTGATCTGCGCCGAGACAGTTTGTGCCGCCTCGCTGTTGCCCGAGAGCGCCTTGGGGTGCGCGGTGTTGCGGAACGCGAGCGGGATATCGAGCGTATGAGCCGCCCCCCACACGCCGTTATCGACGGGCGAGCGCCAGTTGAGCTGGTACATGAACGCGGGCACGCCCGAAGCTGCGCGCATTTCGGCTTCCACCACCGCCCCGCGCCAGGAGCGCCCGGCCGTTGTCGCGGCAAAATAAATCTCGACCGGCGAAGCTACCGGATAAAGTTTGCGGTATTCGGTCAACACCAAATGCGGGTCGATATCCACGCGCAGTTCGATGGCTAGGCGCGCGGGGAGCGTCTCCCAGGTCAACGCAAACACAGAAGCATCGTTGCGGAAGAAGAACCGCGTTTCATCCAGCGTGTTGCCGATCATCATGGGGATATGGGCCGACTGCGCGGGCGCATCGGGATAGAACGGATGGCGCGGCAAGGCCGCCTCGTCCAGCACCGGGCCCCAGTAGAGACTACTCCGCGGCACCGTGGGGTCGGCGGCAGCCATGGCCGCGATAAGCTTGGGCAACGGCACGGACACAACATCGGCGGCGCGGGCGGGCGGAATGTTCAGCGCATCGAGAAACGCCAGTGTGCGGGCGTGGGCGGCGTTGGGGCCCGAGGCCGTGACCTGCTGGCCGCTCATGGTGATGGCCCGGTGAAAGAGCCCTTTCGCCGCGGGCATGGCCATCAGTGTGGCGATTTTCGCACCCCCACCCGACTGCCCGAAGACAGTGACGCACGCAGGGTCGCCGCCGAAAGCCGCGATGTTGTCGCGCACCCAGTGCAGCGCCAGCACCAGATCGAGAATGCCGACGTTGCCCGAGGTGGCGTAAGCGGGACCCGCCAGCCGCGCCAGGAACAAATGCCCCAGCACGGCCAGCCGGTGATTGACCGTGACCAGCACCACATCGCCGTGACGGCACAGATTTACGCCATCATAGATGGGATCGGAGCCCGAGCCGGCGCTGTATTCCCCGCCATGAAAGTAGACCATCACCGGGCGTTTGGCCTTGTCCGTTCCCGGCGTCCAGACGTTGAGAACCAGGCAATCTTCACTGACGGGTCCGGTCTCGCGTGCTTGCGGCGCTGACGGGCCGTATTCAAACGCATCGCGCACGCCCTTCCACGCCGAAACCGGCAACGCAGGCTGAAAACGGCGCGGTGCGGTATCCGCGCCGTAGGGAATGCCCTTGAACACCTGAATGCCGCGGTCGGTAAAGCCGCGCACGCGGCCCGCCGTTGTCTGCACCACGGGCGATGCCGCAAACGCAACGGCGGGGGCCGCCAGCAGGCTGGCACCTGCCAAAACCGCGCGGCGGCGGATCATATTCAGGTGCCTTTCGCGCCTGCGCCCTTATCCAGCGCTTCGGGCTTTAAGGGCGTCATGGTGTTCAAGTCCCACAGACGGGGATCGAACGCGCGGCGGCTTTCGGCCTGCTTCGGGTAGCCGTGCACTTCGTTCTCGCCATCGATAATTTTGCCTCGCGCCTCGCCCACGTCGGCGGTGACGCGGATATCGTTGTAGTCGCGGTCCCAGGGGCGCGCGCCCGCCTGAGCCAGAACATGCTTCTGCACTTCGGCGGCGGGCATGGGCTTCAGGTCCGTGGGCCACAGGGGTGGCGACGTTACCTCGACGATCTTGGCGGGTGACGTAGTGTAGCGGCCCAGCATGGGCATGGGCCGTCCGATCTGGTCGAGCGCGATGTTGTCGGCACCGTAGAATTCCAGATCGCCATAACCGCCGATGGTCAGGAACGCCACATTGGCGGGCGTGGAGTGTCCGGCGCGCAGTACGTTGCCCACGGCCACCATCTGGCCGGTCTGATAGGGCTTGTCGCCCCACTCGTTGGCCATGAGGTTGTAGTGAAGGGCGCGGGCACCCGGATTGTAGATCAGGTTGTTGACGATGACGCCGCGCACGCCGCCCTTGAACAGCGGATTGCGTTCCTCGTTGTGGGCGTAAAGGTTGCCGACGATGAGAATGTCCGTGACGTTGTCGTGGATCAGCGAACCCTTGGAGTGTTCGAGCTTCGAGTGGGTGGAATGCGACAACCCCTCGGCGATGATGTTGTTGCTGAAAGTAATGCGGTGTGAGGTGCCCTTGCGCCACTCTTCCGGCGTATTGCCGGTAAAGCGCGGGCCGGACGCTGACAGATTTTCATCCGTGCCCCAGGTTGCCGAGACATGGTCAACGATCACGTTGTAGGCGCCGATGGTGGAAATCGAGTCCTCGTCCCAGCCGCTGTACTTGGCGTGCTCGGCCTCGCCGGTGCGGACCCGGATGTGCTGCATGACGATGTCGTGCCCGGTGATGTCGATCCCGCCGCGGATGAGCGTGATGCCGGGCGACGGTGCGGTCTGGCCCGCGATGGTCAGGAACGGCTCGGCGATTTTCAGGCTCTTGCGTTCGAGGTCGACCACGCCGCCCACCTCGAACACTACGATGCGCGGGCCTTTGGTCTCGATGGCTTCACGCAGCGAGCCGGGACCAGCGCTCGCCAGCGTGGTGACCTTGATGATCTTGCCGCCGCGCCCGCCCGGCGTTGTGGCGGCCCAGCCTTGCGCCCCCGGAAACGCCAACATCTGCGGTTGAGTGGAGGGTTTTGCGTCCCGGCCCGTGGCTGAGCCCGCGCTTAAATGCGCCAGGATGGCCAGGCAGCACGCGGCGGCGACTTTGAGCGGTTTTTCGGCAGGCATCGGACCCTCCCCAGGGACGAAAAGTCTGCGGCTTAAGCCCCCAAGGATGGCGCGCGCCGGGGACTTGCCGGATCAGCATAAAGTGTCACGGAATCGATTGAAAATGACACCGGTATCATATAGAGAAATGATAGGTTTTTAACGGGTTTGAGACAAGCGCTGAGGGGCGCGGAAACTGTGGCAAACGTGGCTGTCGAACGCACCGCAGCGCAGCAACCGGCCGAGATCGCTGCCCGGCTGGTGCAAGCACGCCTCAGTGCGGCGGCCCTGCCCGGTTATCCGGGGGCCCAGCCCGAGGACCCGGAAGCCGCCTACGCCTGCCAGGAGCACGCCATCGGCCTGTGGCCCGATGAGATCGTCGGCTGGAAGATCGGGCGCATGGTGCCCGAGCAGGAAAAGCGCTTCGGCCAGATGCGGCTGTCGGGGCCTATCTTCAAAAAAAATCTGCGCATCGCCGCGAAAGACGTCAGCACGGCGTTTCCGGTTTTCGCGGGCGGGTTCGCCGCCGTGGAATCAGAGTTCGTGTTACGCGTGGCCCGCAACGCGCCCCCCGACAAACGCCAGTGGAGCACGGCGGACGCCGCCGACATGATCGCAGGCCTGCATATTGGCATTGAAACCGCCGGCAGCCCCTTGGCGACCATCAACGATCTGGGTTCGCTGGTGGTCATTTCCGACTTCGGCAACAACGCTGGCTTGATCCTGGGCCCCGAAATCGCGGACTGGCGCACGCGCACGCTGGAAAGCCTGAAATGCGCGACGTTCATCAACGGCGTTGTTTGCGGCCACGGCACGGCGGCGGGGATTCCCGGGGGCCCGGTGGAAGCTTTGCGCTTTTTATTGGAACACCTGGCCGCGCGCGGGCGGCCCTTGAAACAAGGTATGCTGATTTCCACCGGCGCTGTGACAGGCATTCACGACATCGTCGCCGGGCAATCGGGTCTGGCCGATTTCGGCGCAGACGGGCGCATCGCCTGCCACGCCGTCACGGCCACGGCGCACGCATGACGGAGCCGCGCACGACGGCCGTTGACTAAACACAATGGGAACCGCGGGCTATGTGTCGCCCGCGGCTTGACTTGGGGAGGTATCCCATGAGCATCGACGCAACAGATAACGCGGCCGCAAAGCGGGTCGGCTACAGGCGCTGGGTTGTCTGTGGTCTATTGTTCTCGGCCGCGATCATCAACTACATCGACCGGCAGATCATCGGCGTCCTGAAGCCGACGCTGCAGGCCGAGTTCGGTTGGACCGAGGTGACCTACGCCGACAT
>JAEUKM010000024.1 GCA_016793085.1 Rhodospirillaceae bacterium | reverse complement strand
CGGCAAGACCACCGAGCAGCGCTTGAGCGATATGACCATCGAATTCGGAACCATGAACCAGCAGTACCATGGCGGCCGTCCGTACCGGTATTGCTACAGCTCGAAGTCCATGCCGGGCATGTTCCTGTTCACGGGTCTGGTGAAGCACGACCTGAAAACCGGCGAGAACTGGAGCGTGGATTTGGGCCCCGACGAGTATGCCTCGGAATCGCCCTTCGCGCCGCGCGTCGGCGCCAAGGACGAAGACGACGGCTACGTCGTCTCGTTCACCATCAACGAGGCGAAGAACCGTTCGGAATGCCTCTTGATCGACGCCAAACGCTTCGGTGACGGCCCGATCTGCCGCATCCTTCTGCCGCACAAAATTTGCAGCGGCACGCACTCCGTGTGGGCGGGCCGTGAGCTGATCGACAACGGCCTGGTGAAGCCTTACGCGGCGTAACTGAAGCCGGCGCCCATGCGGGCGCCGGGCGTGCACTTTTTTACTATTACGCCTTTTTACGAAGCTCTGTGCGGAGCACCTTGCCCAGCGGGTTGCGGGGCAGGGCCTCGACGATCATAAGCCGCTCGGGCCATTTGAAGATGGCCACGTCCTTTTCTTTGAGGAACTGTTTGATGTCCTCCAGCGTGACCTCCATGCCCGGCTTGGGCACGGCGGCCATGCAGACGCGCTCGCCCAGAATCTCGTCGGGCTGGCCGAACACGGCCGTTTCCACCAGCTTGGGGTGATGCGCCAAGAGGTTGTCCAATTCATCAGGTGAGATATTCATGCCGCCGCGGATGATCAGGTCCTTGTGGCGGCCGACGAAGCGGTAGAATTTCGGCGGGTCGTCATCGCCGACGATTTCAAACAGATCGCCGGAACGGAAATAGCCCTCGGCGTCGAACACTTTGGCGTTGTCCTCGGGCGAATCCAAGTAGCCGTCAAACACGTTGGGGCCTTTAATCCACAATTCGGCGGGCCGTTCGCGCGTAGTGACAACCTCGTTGGTGACGGGGTCCACCAGCTTGGTCATGATCTTCTCGGAGATTTTGTTTTCCCACTCGATGCCTTCCACGCCGAAGCGCGGGAAGTAGAGCGCGCGGTGCTCGGGGTCGGGCACTTCCTTGGCGCAGCTCACCAGCGACACGCCTTCGTTGGAGCCGAAGGTGTTCACCACGTCGATGTTCAGCAGGTCCTTGAAGCCCTTCACCATCACCGGCGATAGGGGCGCGCTGCCCGAGGCGATAGTGCGCAAGGATTTCAGATTGAACGCCGCCATGATCTCTTTTTTCTGCAGCAGCATGTTCAGGGCCGCCGGCGGGACGATGGTGTAGACCACCTTTTCGTCCTGGATCTGGCGCAGCATCACCGCCATGTCGAAGGGATGGTGCAACACGAGCGTCCCTCGTGCGAACAGCCAGACGAACAGAAAACCGCTGATGGCCGCCATGTTGACGAAGGGGAAGGGGTTCAAGAGCACATCGGCATCTTCCAGATGCACGGCGTCCTGCACGGCGATGCACTGCACGAACCAGTGATTGTGGCTGCGCGGCACGCCCTTGGGTCGGCCCGTCGTGCCCGAGGTCCAGCAAATGGTGTAGATATCGTTGCCGGAATTTTTCAAGTCCGCGCAATAGGCGTTCACGCGCGCTTCGGCGGCGGCATCGGCCTTGGTGTCGTCGATGGTTTTAAGTCCGGCGGCAGCCGGGCCGAAGGCCAAGAGCGGCAGGTCAGGGAACGATTCATGGTGCTGGGCCGCGACGTTCTGGCCCTTGAATTGCGTCAGCGACACGAACAGTTTCGGCTTCAGGACCTTGTTGATCTCGGTTAGTTCGTGGCGGCCGTACTGCATGGGGGCGGGGCTGATGATGCCGCCCAGGCGCGCCACAGCGATGTAGACGAGAATCAGTTCAATGATGTTGGGAAGCTGAACAAGGACGCGATCACCCTGGCGCACGCCCGCATCGTAAAGGGCCGCGGCCACGCGCGTCGCGCCGGTTGCGGCTTCGGCGTAGGTCAGGCGGCGTTGCGCGCCGAAGGCAAAATCGGGCCGGTTGGGCGCGTCCACCAGGGCCATGCGCGTGGGCACTTCGCCGGCGGTTTTGTCGAACAACTGCGCGTAGGTGCGCTCGGTCCACCAGCCCTTGGCGGTGTATTCGGCAATCTTGGCTTGGCTGCTGGTCTGCACGGGCGGTCTCCGGGGCTTGCGGCGGCGGTCGAGTTTGAGCGTGTAACTTGCATAAGAAAACTGAAGCGAAAACCTAATGGGTCGCGCGCGAATGCGTCAAGCAGCGTGCACCGCAATAGCGATCACGTGCCTGTGGTCTTATGACGCTGCCAGATCAGCTCGTGGCGGCGCGTGCCTTTGCCGCCTTCCAGCGCTTCCTCAGCGCTTAAGGTCAGCGTGTCGCCGTTCAGATGCACATGACGCACCTGCTGCGTGCCGATCATGTTGGGGTTCAGCGCCGTGGTGACGGTGTGCACTACGTTCTGTCCGTCCACATGCCAGGTGCCGGCGTAATGAAAGTAACCGTCGAAGGCGTTGGCTTTTTCCGCATCGGGGCGCTTGCGGATATCCGCGCTGGGGAATTTCGCCCGCCCGCCCGCCTGGATGACCGCCGACATGATGCCGTCCGCCGCATAGACAATGTAGCCCGAGGGCGCGGGCTGGAACGGGCGGCTCGCGCGGGCGCTGGTCGTGCCCGGATTGGTGGTGATGCTCCAGTCGACGAAGGTCCAGGCCCCGACCAGATGAGCTTTGGTCAAAGCCATGGCGCGGCCTTCCGGCGGCCGATGCCGCTAACACGCTGATCTGCCACCATTCCCGGCCCCTTAACCGTTACTTGCATAATCGGACTATTTATCAGTATGCTGCGGCCCATCATAATGCAAGCCATGACGCCTGCCATGACCCCCGTGCTATGCACCTGGGGCCGTGGCCAGAGCGATAAGGAGCACACCGCATGCCCGCACCCGTCTACATCCTCGGCGGCTACCAGACCGACTTCAAGCGCAACTGGGCGCGCGAGGGCCTGGAGATCGTCGACATGTTCCGCGACACGCTCAACCACGGCTTGGAATCAGCCAAGGTGGACGTGGAGGACATCGAGACCGCGCACGTCGGCAATTTCACCGCCGAACTGTTCTGCAAGCAGGGCCACATGGGCGGTTTTTTCGCCGAAGTGAACCCGAAACTCGCGGGCGTGCCTGCGGGCCGCCACGAAGCGGCCTGCGCCTCGGGTTCCATTGCGCTGTTGGCGGCGTCGGCGGAAATCGAATCAGGCCGTTATGGTTTGGCCGCCGTGCTGGGCATCGAGATGATGCGCAACGTGCCGGGCGATCAGGCCGCCGACAACATCGGCGGGCCCGCCATGTTCAGCGGGCACGAGTGCCAGGGTGTCAAATATCCGTGGCCGCACATGTTCTCGGTCTTGGGCGAGGAGTACGACAAGCGTTACGGCCTCGACTACAAGCACCTCATGGGCATCGCCAAGACCAACTTCGACAACGCCAAGCGTAACCCCAACGCCCAGACGCGCAACTACACCTTCGATGCCTTAAGTTTCACGCCCGACGATCAGGCGAACCCGGTGATTGACGGTCGCATCCGCAAGCAGGATTGCGGCCAGGTCAGCGACGGCGCCGCCGTGGTGTTCCTGGCCAGCGCCGAACGCGCGGCCGAGTACGCCAAAAAGCGCGGGCTGAAGCTGGATGATCTTGCCTATATCGAAGGCTGGGGGCACCGCACCGCCAGCATTTCCTACGGCAAGAAGATCGAATACAGCAAAGACAAGGACTACGTGTTCCCGCACGTGCGCGGCACGATCCTGGACGCCTTCAAGCGCGCGGGCGTGAAGGACTTAAGCCAGATCAGCGGCATCGAAACGCACGACTGCTTCACCACCACCGAATACATGGCGATCGATCACTTCGGTCTGACGCCGCCGGGCCAAAGCTGGCGCGCGGTGGAAGACGGCACCATTGCCATCGGCGGCAAGCTGCCCATCAACCCCTCGGGCGGGTTGATCGGCCTGGGTCATCCGGTGGGCGCCACCGGGGTGCGCATGGTGCTGGACAGCGCCAAGCAGGTGACGGGCAAGGCCGGCGGATATCAGGTGGAAGGTGCCAAACGCTTCGCCACGCTGAACATCGGCGGCAGTGCGACCACCACCGTCAGCTTTATTGTGAGCAAGGGCGCCTAGAGCATTTTCCCGAGAAGTGGGAACCACTTGGCGTGGAAAATGCGACCAATAATGTGTCCTAACCCTTCGCCAACTCCTTGCTGAGGGAATCCACCAAGTCCGCGGGGAGGTTCTTGGTGATGCGCGTCATGGCGAAGGCATGGCTTTCGCGCGGGGCGCGGTCGAGCCAGAAGGCCCCCGGCTCGCAGTTGGGCTTGGTCGCCGCCAGCCAGATGGCCGTGTCGGTGCCCTGGTGGCCGTCGCGCAGCACGAGATTCAGGATTTTGTAGAAGCGCGGCAACGCCGTCTTCACGCCGTCGGTTTTCGCCCAGCCCGGGTGCATGACGTAGAACTTCATGGCCCGGTATTTCTGCGCCCAGTATTTCGTCAGCTCCGCCTGGCCGCGCTTGTGCACGGCGTAGGCGAACACGCCGCGGTACTGCTTGGGGTCGGTCACGTTCATCTTCGACACCAGCAGCGGCGCGTTGTACATGCCGCCGGACGACATGTTCACCACCACCGCGTCGGGTTTCAGCAGGCCGGTTTCGATGCCGCGTTCGGTCAGTTGAAAGTGCGTCAGGATGTTGGTGGCGAAGGTGGTCTCGCGGCCTTCGGCGGTGAGCACCAGATCGTCCAACAGCAGGCCGACGTTGTTCATCAGTACGTCGATCTTGCGGCCCTCGGCGTTGAGTTTGTCGATCATCGCCGCCGTGTCTTTCACCAGGCTTAAATCGGCGACCACGGGGATGATGTTGGCGCCTGCGCTGCCGCTGTCGGCCACAAGTTCCTTCAACTTGGCTTCGCTGCGCGCGGCCGCCAGCACGGTGGCCCCAGATTTTGCCGCGGCCTGCACGATGGCCTTGCCCAGGCCGCCCGAGGCACCCGTCACCAGCCAGGTCTGGCCTGAGAAGTCGGGCTTGAACGGCGGCCAGAACAACTGCCGCCACCAGAAGCCGATGGCGCTGAAACTGAGGAGAAAGCGGCCATAGAATTGAAGAATTTTCAGCAGCATCGCCATGGTTCGTTCTCCCCCTTAGCCTTCGCGTTCGATGATCATGGCCGAGCCCACGCCCGAGGCCGCGAACGCCACAACCATACCTGTACGCACGTTCTTGTGCTCCAGACCATCCAGAAGCTGCGACAGCAGAATGGCCCCGGTGGCGCCCAGCGCATGGCCGCGCGCCACGTGCCCGCCGTAGGGGTTCACTTTATCACGCGCTTTCGGATAGTCGCGGTAGAACAGCGCCGGCACCACGGCAAAGGCTTCCATGTATTCGATCAGATCGATGTCATCGAGCGTGCGGCCGGCTTTTTTTAAGACCTTTTCCATGGCCGCGCGCCCGGCGGTCAGGCCCAGCACCGGGTCGCCGCCTGATTCTGCATACGCAACCACGCGGGCGCGGGGCTTTAAGCCCTTTTTGGCGCCCGTCTCGCGCGTGCCCAATACAGCTAAACCAGCCCCGTCCGCCGTGCCCGGCGAATGCACCACCGCGTGCACGTAGTCCAAGCCGTCGAGTCCCAGCTTTTTCAGTACGGGCGCGTACATCTTGCCCAGGTCCGCGAAGGCCGCCGGGAACGAGGTCATGCCCTCGGGCGTCACGCCGCCGCGCACGTACTCATCGCGCGTCAGCACCACCGCACCGTCCTTGCCTTTGACAGGAATCAGCGATTGCTGGGCGAGATTCTCTTTCTGGGCTTTGGCGGCGCGGGCGTGCGAGTCTACCGCGACGGCATCCAACTCCGCGCGGCCCATCTTCTCGCGCTGCGCCAGAATATCGGCGGAAATCGCCACGGGCAGATAATTCAGCGACGCCGAAAAGGCCGGGTCGGTGTAGTAGGTGCCTTTGTCGGCCAGAAACGGCACGTGCGACATGCTCTCCACGCCGCCCGCCAGCACCAGATCGGCGTTGCCCGCCTTCACCTTGTCCACGCCCGCGGTAACGGCGCTTAAGCCCGACGTGCAGAAATTGTTCATGGACCATGCGGCCGTGCTTTCCGGCAGACCCGCGTAGAGTTTCGACACCAGCGCGATGTGGCCGCCCTGCGCGCCCGTCTGGCCGACGCAGCCGAGGATCAGATGATCGGGCGCCTTCACCGCCGCACCCTGGCGCTGACCGAGCGCGTCGATGAGTTGTTTCACCAACTCGACCGGCAGGGTCGTGGCCAGTCCGCCGCCTTCGCGGCCCTTGCCGCGCGGGGTGCGCACGGCGTCGAAAATCATCACATCGTTAAAAGCAGCGGGGTCGGAAGCGGTTTGCGCCATTCTGGTGTCTCCACAGAAGGCGAAAGGCTATCGCTGTCAGTCCTAATATGCAAGTGTCGCGGATGGGCCGGACAACAGCGTTTTATGGGGCTTTTGGGGCGTCCGGCATGGGTGTCGTGGCCTCTTGCGCCCCGATCTTCAGGGCCTGCTTCACCGCGCGCCAATCGACCCACTTGAAGTTCTGGCGTTTGCGCTCGAGTGCGCCGGTTTCGCCCGCCACGTCCACATCGTCCTGCATGACGATCAGGCCGTTGGGGAATGCACCCACTGCGCCGCCCAGGGCCGCGACACCATCGGTGCCGGTCACGGCATCGACGCCGTGGGCCTGGGCCACAGAGAAGCGGCCCTGATACATCGGCGCATCGCCGTCCACGCGCCACACGGCAAAGGCGCTGTCGCCCTGGCTCGAGGCGATCAGGTACGTGGCCGCACCTTCACGCAACAGGGCCAAGCCTTCCACGTCAGGCTGCAGCATGTCCGAGGGTGCCGGTGCGATTAAAGTGCCCACCGGGTCGCCAGCGGTATCGAACGCATAGCGCCAGATGCCTTTGCCTTCTTCGCCGATATAGAACTGGCCCTTCGCGTCGTCGATAACGCACCCCTCAACCTGTGTCGCGAGTTTGAAGCGGCGTTCTTCGGCGGCGTTGACGGACCCGTCGGCGTTCATGCCGATCTTCACCTGGCGCACCGCGCCGTCGGTGCTGTTGACCGAGATGATAAAATCATCGCCGCGCTTGCCCATGCACGCGCCATACGGTTCGGCCAAATCCAGCGGCACCACGGCCCAGGGCTTCACCTCCAGTGAGTCGGGGTTCATCAGGTAGAGGGCGGCCCCCATGCGGCCGCGATCGCTGGCCACGATCAGCACGCGGGGACCTTCGGGCGTTGCGAATCCGTCGCGCAAGTCGACGTTGTTCAAGCGTCCGTCGGGGATGAAGCCCAGAATTTTCCCGTTGAGGTCGTAATAATAAAGCCCCGCCTGCTTGTCGGTGCCGAAGATCACGCCGCGCTGCGGATTACGCGCATCCACCCAGATCTCCGGGTCGTCGGCAGCGTCGGCCGATTGTGTGGCCACGGCCTCGGTTTCGCCCGCGGCGGGCACAGGCACGCCCGCGCCAAGCTGGACCAGTTTTGAATCCGAGCGGCTCTCTTTGTCGTCGCACGCGGCCAGGGCCGCGCTCAACGCCGCCGCTGCAACAATTCTGCAAAGAACCTTGAACCAAAACATCACTGTCGTTTCTCATCTCTGCAACACACCACGTTCCATTGATCATGGATGTGCGTGATGGTCAATTGCGCGCTGTTGGGGGTCCGGCCCGTTTTTTCACGGAACTCACAACCGAGTTATTCCCATAACTCCCGGAACTCACCTGCATTCGGCCTGCATTTGCAGGTGATGCCGCTGCGGTATTTTATGTAACTGTCCCCGGAACTCACACCGGAAAATCAGAGCGAGTTCAGGAACGCCAAGAGGTCGTCGCGCTCGGCCTTGGGCATGCTGCGGAACTTTTCCTTGGCCGCTTCGGCCTCGCCGCCGTGCCACAAAATGGCCTCGGCGATGTTGCGGGCCCGGCCGTCGTGCAGAAAGTGCGTGTGGCCGTTCACCGTCTGCGTGAGGCCGATGCCCCACAAGGGTGCGGTGCGCCATTCGCTGCCCGAGGCCATAAAGTCGGGGCGATTGTCGTTTAAAGCCTCGCCCATGTCGTGCAGCAGCAAATCAGTGAACGGGTGGAAGGTCTGGTTCTTCAACTCGGCGAAAGGCGCGGTGTCGTCGGTTTTCAGGGTTGGCATGTGGCACGATGCACACCCGGCACCGCGGAACAGTACCTCGCCGCGTTTCACCTCGGGCCGGTCCGCGCCGCGCTGCTGCGGCACGGCCAGAAGATGCATGTAGATGTTCAGGCGTTCGAAGAACGAGTCTTCCATCTCGATGCCCTGGTCGGCCTTCTTGGCGTATTCAAAACACTTGGCTTGGCCTTGCTCGCAGACGTCCGCGACGAACACCGGCGTCGAGATGCCCATGTCGCCGCGTGCCGCCCCGGCGTTCTGGTGCGACAGCGAGGCCACGTTAGCCTTCCAGCCGAAGCGACCGGGCTTCAGGCTCTGACTGGGCGCATCCCACACCGTGTTGATGCGCCCTGAAATGCCGTCGCCATCTTTGTCGTCGGGATCGGCGAGAGCTTCAAGCGTGCTGGCAGGCACGGACTCGAGCAGGCCAAGGCCGACCATGGGGTTGGCCACTCGCGGCGAGGACATGATGTCCTTGGGCAGGTTGCCGTAGGCAAGGTCCGTGTACTTGAAGCTGGGTGTGCGTAGGGTGTAGGGCGTGCCGTCGGCGTAGGCGCCTTTCACTTCGCTCCAGGTCACGCGGGCCCGGCCTTCGGGTTTCAAGCCATCGAGGGCCCGGTCCTGCAACTGGTCGCCGTAGCCGGGCACGGGCTTGGGCGCGCCGTGTTCTGCTTCCCCCGGCACTGACCAGCGCATCAGCATCGTGTCCATCAAGTCGTTGGGGCCGTCGGGCGCCTTGCCGCGGCCATTCTGAACGTGACACGCCACACAGCTTTCGCGATTGAACATCGGGCCCAGACCATCCGTGGTCGGTTGCGGGCCGGGAGCGGGCGTCCATTCGGCCGTGAACATCTGGTTGCCGAAGGCGAACATGGGCCGGTTCATAGGTTTGATGTTCTCGGCGGCGAAGGTGAAGGCTTCCGGCGTTGCAATGGGCCGCGTGGTGTCGCCGCCCAAGGCCGGGGTGACGGGAATGGCCAGCAATTCATCGCGCAGGGATGTGGCAACGGCAGCCGCGGAGAATGACAACGCAACAGTGGCGGCGGAAAACAGAAGGGCGTGTTTCATCGTCGGTTATTTCGCAGCGGCAGGGGGAAGGGTTTTCATCTTATCGGCTTCGGCGCGGTCTGCTTCCCACCACACGCTGTCGAAGTCGGCAGCCAGCTGCGGCATGTGGTGCACGCGGTAACCGTTCAGCTGAATACGCTCGAAGAAGCGTGATTTACCATCTGCGCTTACGCCGAAGGTGCTGAGTTCATCACCTGTGTTCATGGTAATGGTGGCCGAGGCATGTCCGGTGCCACGCCCCTTGCCGGCCTTGTCGGCCACGGCGATCAAATCGCCCGGCCGGGGTGTGCTGCCGGTCTTGCGCCAAACATACATCTGCACGGCGACGTCACTATTTGTCGTGCCGTCCTTGGGTGCGGCGGTATAGTCGAGCGTGAAGGTGTATAGCCCCGGGCACAGCGCCTTATAGACGGCGGTGCTCCATTCACCTGGATTGGCGTTGACGTTGGTGAACTGCTTGTCCTTGTAGACAACGCGCTGGCCGGCTTCTTTTTGGGTCAAGTTCAGGGACGCAGCGGTGAAGGCGCGCACCCAGCCGTCGGCTTCGCCGCAATGCTTGCCGATGGCTTCTTTGTCGGCTTTGCCATCCTTCAGGATGTTGAAAAAAGCGAAGTCGCGGGCCTCGGCCATGCCTGCTAAGGCCGCCAACCCTGCCACGGACGCCAAAGCCACGTTTCGCATACGCATGCGTTATCTCCCCACCAAACCGGCGGGCAGATTATCTTAAGCTGTCAATGCCCCGCCAGCGGGGCTGCATACCCGTGACTGCGGTGTAGTTGCTATTCGGCGGCGACCTGTGTTCCCCGGGCCGAGGTTGCGGCGGCCATGCTGCGCAACTTGGGCATGACCTCTTTTGCAAACAGATCCATGCTTTTGGCGGTCAAGTCGGCGGGCAGGGTGCCGAACTGCAGCATGGACAGCAGATGCTCGAAGCGCATGTCCTTCCAGTATTGCTCCAGCGTCTGGCGCACGGTTTCGGGCGAACCGCAGATAAACATGCCGAGCTTCATGCACAGTTCCAGCGTCACATCCCCCACGATCTGCGCCTTGGTGGCGGCGACACCTTTCATGGACTCGATCGACGAGTAGCCCGGCGGAAGCAGCATTTCTATGGGCATTTTGAGGAATCGGTTGCGGAAGTTCTCGTAGTGAACTTTTGCCTCGCGCTGCGCGATCTCGTCGGTTTCGGCCACGTAGATCGGCACCGCCCAACCCAGTTGCTGGTCGCTGCACGTGTAGCCATAGGCCTCGCACTGGTCGCGGTACATCTTCAGGTACTTCTGCACCGATTTGATCGGGCTGAAGGTCTGCAGATAAACGTACTTGCGCTTGGGGTGCGCCGCCCATTCGATGGTTTCGCGCGAGCCTTGGCTCGGGATCCAGATGGGCGGGTGCGGCTTCTGGTAGGGCCGTGGCCACAAGTTCACATATTCGTGATTGTAGTGCTTGCCCTGCCAGCTGGTGATGCCGGGCTCGGTCCAGGCCTGGATGATCAGGTCATGCGCTTCGTGGAAGCGCTCGTGGCTGAACACCGGGTTGACGCCCCAGACGTGATACTCCGCGCCGATGCCGCGCACCATGCCGGTGATCAAGCGGCCCTTGGTGATGGTGTCGATCATGGCGTGTTCCTCGGCCAGCGTCAGCGGGTGACCGCGCAAGGGCAGGGCGCTGCCGAGAATGGCGATGGTCACTTTTTTCGTGCGCCGCGCCAGGGCCGAAGCCGTGACGATGGGCGAGGGCATCATGCCGTAGGCGGTGGAATGGTGCTCGTTCACGGCGATGCCGTCGAAACCCAACTCCTCGCCGCGCTCCAGTTCGCCGAGATAGCGGTCGTACAGCGCGGCACCTTTCTCAGTGTCATAGAAGGTGTTGGGTGTTTGCAGCCATGAAGTGGGGTAATCGGCCGCCGCCTCCAGGTCGAGATCGGCATAGGGCATCAGGTGAAACAGCGTGAATTTCATGCGGCCGCTCCCTGGCGGGCGGTTGAAGCGATAAAGCCGGTGATGATGGTCTTGAAGCGGTCGGGCTGTTCCACGTGCGGCAGGTGTCCACACTTGGGGATCACCGTCAGCACCGATCCCGGAATGTGCCGCTGCAAATTCTCACCGAACGGCAACGGGAAGACCTTGTCGCCGTCGCCCCAAACGATTTGAGTGGGCACATCGATGCGATGCAGCCACTTGTGCAGGTTGGGGTCGAAGAAGCGCGGCTCCCACGCCAGGCGCGCGGTGGCGAACTCGTTCTTCACGGCAATGGCGGCCTGTTCTTCCGTGGGCGTAACGCTCAGGATTTTCTCGGCCAGTGCCTGATCGACGATCATGTTGCGGATGCGTTGCGGCGGTTCCCACATGAAAATATCGCCGCGCCGTGTGCCTTTCAGGTTCAGGCCCGCGGCCCCCGAAAGGATCAGGCTGTTGATGCGCGCCGTGGAACGCACGGCGATTTCCAGCGCGATCCAGCCGCCCAGCGATGAACCCACAACATGTACGTCACGCAGGTTCAGGGCTTTCAGGAGATCGAGATAGAAGTAGGCCGCGTCGTGAATGTTATCGAGCCATGGCGGCAGTTCGGATTCACCGAAACCCGGATGATCGGGCAGGATGACGTTGAAGGTCTCGGCCAATGCTTCAGCGAATTTGACGAGATTGCCGCTGCCGCCGGCGCCGTGGAGATACAATAGCGTCGGCGCGCCCTGGCCCGGCCCACCGCGCCGGACGCACGTCCTGCACCCCGCGACTTCGATAAAGTCCT
>JAEUKM010000022.1 GCA_016793085.1 Rhodospirillaceae bacterium | reverse complement strand
TGGGCATCACGCGCGCCGCCCAGGCCGCCAGTATGCCCGTGGCGATTTCCTTCACGGTCGAGACCGACGGACGCCTGCCCACCGGCCAGAGCCTGGGCGACGCCATCACGGAAGTCGACCTGGCCACCAACAAAGGCCCCGCCTACTACATGATCAACTGCGCGCATCCGTCGCATTTCGAGGGCACGCTGTCGGGCAAGCGGCATTGGCAGAAGCGCATCAAGGGCCTGCGCGCGAACGCCTCATGCCGCAGTCACGCGGAACTGAACGAAGCCCCGGATCTGGATGACGGCAACCCGGCGGAACTGGGACGGCAATACCGCGCGTTGGTCGAGCGCCACCCTCAGATCAACGTGCTGGGCGGCTGCTGCGGCACCGACCACCGGCATATTCATTCCATCGGATTGATGTGCCAGGCGGCGTAAAGCCGCGTGGCGCTAGCTCGGCGGCAGCGTGGGCACCGTCAGGCCCCGCTGCACGGCGGGGCGCGTGCCCACCTTCTCGTGCCAGGCTTTCACGTGGGGCCACGCCTCCAGCCCGCCTTCGATGGTGCGCGAGGCCGCGATGATCCAGCCGTGGCAGGCGATGTCGGCGATGCTGTAATCGGCGCCCGCCAGATAGGCGTTGGCCGCCAACTGCCGGTCCATGACGCCGAGGATGCGCTTGCTTTCATCGGTGTAGCGCTGGATGCCGTAGGGCACTTTCTCCTTGGCGAACTTCACGAAGTGGCCCATCTGGCCGAACATGGGCCCCACGCTCGCCATCTGGAAGAACAGCCATTCCATCACGATGGTAAAGCCGCGCGGGTCCGACGGCAGTAACGGGCTTTTGGTTTTCTGCGCGAGGTACACCAGGATGGCGGCAGACTCGAACACGGCTATGGGTTTGCCGCCGGGGCCTTCGCTGTCCACAATCGCCGGGATTTTGTTGTTGGGGCTGATCTTCAGGAATTCGGGCTTGAACTGCTCGTCCTTGCCGATGTGCACGATGTGCGTGTTGTAGGGCAGGCCCAACTCCTCCAGCATGATCGAGACTTTCCAGCCGTTGGGCGTGGGGAACGTGTAAAGATCGATCATGAAGACCCTCTGCTCAAGGTTTGGGGCAAGAATCCAGGCTAGCGGCTGCCGCATTCAGCACATAGTGCCCGGCGTGACTTTCCGCCGTAAAAACCGCCGTTTCAGGCGTAAATCCTTCGGCGCGGGCGATTCCTGAAAGATCGGCCCAAAACGTGAAAAACACCTGGGTGTCGATGACCGCGTTTTCGCGCAGCAGAATGATGAGTTGGTAGCGGTCGTCGGCGCTGAGCTGCGCGCGCGCACCGTCGCGGCCCGGCCAGTCGGCCGCGGCCAGCACCGGGTTGTCGGTCAAGGACGCGGCTTGCGCGGTGGTGACGAACACCGCGCGGTCCCAACTTTGCGTGGCGATACGCGCAAGGCAGATCAGCGGATTGTCGGCTTGGCCGCGGGGGCTGGCTTCGCGCGTATCCTCGGGCAGAGGCGCTGAGGGGTCGGCGGCGGCGCGCAGCGCGATCTCGGCCCCGAAAGCGCGCAACCAGGCGGGCGGAACAGTCTCGCGATAAAAGTAGCCGCCGATCAGCAAGGACAGGGCGATACCCGCCACGACAATCTTGCCGCTGCGCCACCAGGGCGCGCGCGGTTCAACAAGTGCGGCCTGGGTTTCGGACACGGTGCTTATTGCGCCAGCTTCTTTTTCAGAAGCTCCTGGCACATCGCAGGGTTGGCCTTGCCTTGCGTCGCCTTCATCACCTGGCCCACGAACCAGCCGATCAGCGCTTCCTTGCCGGCTTTGATCTGCGCCACCTTGTCCGGGTTGGCGGCCAAGAGATCGTCGACGGCCTTCTCGATGGCGCCCGTGTCGGTGATCTGCTTCATGCCCCGTTCTTCAACGATCTTCTCGGGGTCGTGGCCGCTCTCCAGCATGATCTCGAACACGTCCTTGGCCAGTCGGCCCGAGATGGTGTTGTTCTTGATCAGCGCAATCAGCCTAGCCAGGTTTTCGGCGGAAATCGGGCTCTGGTCGATGGTCAGGTTCTTGGCGTTCAGCACCGAGAACAGGTTGTTGGACACCCAGTTGTTGGCCAGCTTGCCGTCACCCGACAGTTTGGCCACCTTCTCGAAGAAATCCGCGTTTTCCTTCTCGGCCACCAGCACGCCCGCGTCGTACGACGAAAGCCCGTACTCTTTCATGAAGCGGTCTTTCTTCTCGTCGGGCAGTTCGGGCAGTTTCACGCGGATGGCGTCGACGAACGCCTCGTCGAACTCCAGCGGCAGCAAGTCGGGATCGGGGAAATAGCGGTAGTCGTGCGCGAATTCCTTCGAGCGCATGGTGCGCGTCTCGCCTTTGGCGGAATCGTACAAGCGCGTTTCCTGATCGATCTTGCCGCCGTTCTCGTAGACGTCGATGTGGCGCTTGGCTTCATACTCGATCGCCTGCATCACGAAGCGCACCGAGTTGACGTTCTTGATCTCGCAGCGCGTGCGCAGTTCGTTCGAGCCCACCGGACGCACCGAGACGTTGGCGTCGCAGCGCATGTTGCCCTCTTCCATGTTCCCGTCGCAGGTGCCGAGGTAACGCAAGATAGAGCGCAACTTTTTCAAGTACGCGCCCGCTTCGTCGGGGCTGCGCATATCGGGCTTGGAGACGATTTCCATCAGCGCCACGCCCGCGCGATTGAGGTCAATAAATGACTTCGTGGGGTGAATGTCGTGGATGGATTTGCCCGCGTCCTGCTCCAGGTGCAGGCGCTCGATGCCCACCGAACGCGAGGAGCCGTCGGGCATATCCAACACAATCGTCCCCTCGCCGACGATGGGCTGGTCGAACTGGCTGATCTGATAACCCTGCGGCAGGTCGGCATAGAAGTAGTTCTTGCGGGCGAACACGCTGCGGCGGTTGATCTTGGCCTTCAGGCCCAGCCCCGTCCGCACCGCCTGCTCGACGCAGGTTTCGTTGATGACCGGCAGCATGCCCGGCATGGCCGCATCGACGAACGCCACGTTGGCATTGGGATCGGCCCCGAAAGACGTGGATGCGCCCGAGAACAGCTTGGCGGCGGAAATCACCTGGGCGTGGACTTCCAGCCCGATCACCACTTCCCAATCGCCCGTGTCGCCTTTGATGATGTAGCTCATGGCTTAACCCTTCAGGCTCGGAAACTGGGCCGCGTCTTCCAGCACCTGGCTGACACGGAACAGGGTTTCCTCGTCCCAACGCTTGGTCAACACCTGCAAGCCCAGCGGCAAGCCGTCGCTATTCAGGCCCGCCGGCACCGACGACCCCGGAATACCCGCCAGCGAGGCCGGCACCGTGAACACATCGTTCAGGTACATGGCGACAGGGTCGGTGATCTTGTCGTTCAGGCCGAAGGCCGCCGTGGGGGCCGTCGGCGTTAAAATCGCATCGACCTTCTGGAACGCCTGCTCGAAATCCTGCGCGATCAACGCGCGCACTTTCTGCGCCTTCAGGTAATAGGCGTCGTAGTAACCCGCCGAAAGCACATACGTGCCGATGAGAATGCGCCGCTTCACTTCCGCGCCGAACCCGGCGGCACGCGTCTTGGCGTACATTTCATCCAGCGAGTTGCCGGGCACGCGCAGGCCGTAGCGCACGCCGTCATAACGCGCGAGGTTCGAGGACGCCTCGGCAGGTGCCACGATATAATACGTGGGCAACGCGTATTTGGTGTGGGGCAGCGAGATGTCCACCACCTCGGCGCCCGCCGCTTTCAGCCACGCGGCCCCCTTGTCCCACAGGGCGTTGACTTCGGCATTGAGGCCGTCGGGGCGGTATTCCTTCGGAATGCCGATCTTCAAGCCCTTCACGCCTTTGCCCAACGCTGCTTCCATGTCGCCCATGGGCAGCGGCGAGGACGTGGAATCCTTCGGGTCGTGACCGACCATCGCGTTCAGCATGATCGCCGCGTCGCGCACGGTGCGCGTCATGGGGCCTGCCTGATCCAAGGAACTCGCGAAGGCGACGATGCCCCAGCGCGAGCAGCGCCCGTAGGTGGGCTTCACGCCGACGATTCCACAAAAAGCAGCGGGCTGGCGGATGGAGCCGCCCGTGTCGGTGCCGGTCGCGGCCGCCGCGATGTGCGCGGACACCGCCGCCGCCGAACCACCCGACGAACCGCCGGGTGCCAGGTCATCATTCTTACCCTTGGCTTTCCATGGGTTCTTCACGTTGCCATAGAAGCTGGTTTTGTTGGACGAGCCCATGGCGAACTCATCCAGGTTCAGCTTGCCCAGCATCACCGAGCCCGCGTCACGCAAGCGCTGCGACACCGTGCTTTCGTACTGCGGCACGAAGCCCTTCAAAATCTGCGAGCCCGCCGTGGTCTGCACGCCTTCGGTGCAGAACAGGTCTTTGATGCCCAGCGGAATGCCCTCAAGGTATTTCGCATCGCCGGTCTTGATGCGGTAGTCGGACTCTTTAGCTCTTTCACGGGCAAGATCGGGCGTCTCGACGATGTAGGCATTGAGGTCGCGGTGCCCTTCGATGGCCTTGATGTAGGCGTCGGTCAGCTCCAGCGCTGTGAAATCCTTCTTGCGCAGGTGTTCGCGGGCCTGGGCAATGGTAAAGCGGGTCAGATCGGTCATGGCCCCTACTCCACCACTTTCGGCACGGCGAAGAATGCCTCGTGACGGTCGGGCGCGTTGGCCAGCACCTTCTCAGGCTTGTCGCCGTCGGTCTGCACATCCTTGCGCCAGGCCAGCTTCATGTCGGTGCCGCCGGTCATAGGGGCCACCGCGTCGGTATTCACTTCGCGCAATTGCTCGATCCAGCCCATGATGCCGCTCAGTTCCTGGGCCAAAGGTTCCAGGGCGCTGTCGGGCACCTCGATGCGCGCCAAATGCGCGATGCGGCGGACCGTGGCTTTATCGAGTGACATGGGCTAAGGCTCTCATTCTCGTTACGGCTGAACGGGTTACACTGGCATAACGGCGTCGCCACGGAACCCGCGTTGGTCCCGGTTCGGGCCTGAAAAGAAACATAGGGATTGGGTTTGGTAACATCGGTCATGGCGATCTGCAAGCCCGCAGAAATCAAGGAAAAATTGGCCAAAAACCAAGCCGTGCTCGGCCTGGATCTGGGCACCAAGACCATTGGGCTGGCCATCTCGGACGTGGGCCTGATGATTGCCTCGCCGCTGACGACGATTGCCCGCACCAAGTTCACCAAGGACTTCGCGGCCCTGGAGAAGGTGATAGCCGAACGCCAGGTCGGCGCCCTGGTGCTGGGCCTGCCAGTGGAGATGGACGGCACCGAGGGCCCCCGCGTCCAGGCCACGCGGTCCTTCGCCGACGAGGTGCTGAAGCGGCGCGATATCCCCATCGCCTTCTGGGACGAGCGGCTGTCTACCGCCGCAGTCCAACGCATGCTGACCGACGAGGCCGATCTGTCGCGCAAACGCCGGGCCGAAGTGGTGGACAAAATGGCGGCGGCTTACATTTTGCAGGGGATGCTGGACTCGCTGCCCCGCTAAGACGGCCGACTCGCGCGGTCAGGCTGGCATAATATCGAACGCAAATGAAATGCGTCGTCGGTCGGATCGCAACGGTCGTGTTGAGTGCCAGAAATATGAAGGAAACGTGATCAGCTGACCCTCACGTGGGAATACAGTACGCGATTGGGTTTTAGTGGATTTTCTATGCCAGCGCTCATCGCTGCGGCCAAATTCAAGCCAACCGCTGCGTTCCAGATCATCGGCCTTCACGTCGTCGGGAATTTCGACGTAATACACTCCGCTCAGCCAGCCATCGGGGTGGATATGAGGCGTTTGGTGACCTTCTTGACCAAGAACGACCGCCCAAGAATGGAGGCGGTAAGTGCGCGGCGCACGACGGTCGAATGGGTGGTTTGAGTTAGCTCTTATAGCGGCAATCCGGCGTTTTGCTGCCTCAATGCATTGTGCATTAAGCGCTTGAATTACAAGCGAGGGACTATTGGCAAGACCGCCCGATTGTTTCCCTCGGCGTGTTGTGTGTGCTTTCGGTTCATAGACCAAGCTACGTTCATTAATAAGTTCAGCGGCAAGCGCACGATTGAAATCTGCAATACTTTGAAAGCCTTTGGGCGCCACCAATTCTTCAACACTGATTAGAGTATCGAAATTGACCAACTCATCCAGTTCAACACCTCGTCCGAGTTCCGCAAGCGCGATAGACTTGAAAGCCAATGCTGCAGTTGGCCGAACGTTTTTGAGCAACATATCATCTGTGCGGGCGATCACTTCACTGTCCCTACGTTGGGCAAGAAGTGCTGGTAAAAGATTATTTGCCGCTGCCGCGTCAGCCGGATTGATGGCCAGCACCTCGGAAAAAGCTTGAGCCGCTTTTGAGTCATTATACTTTGCCAGCCAAAGCTGAGCCAGATTGCGTGTCGCTTCAAGGTATCCGACTGAGGCCGCTTTAGTCAGGCAGACTTCCGCCTCACCTAACCGGCCAGACGCCATTAGTGCCGCACCCTGAACTGAAGCTACATAGCCAGACTTGGGAGCAACCTCGGCGGCCTTCGCCGCGTACATCAGGGCCTCGCCAATTTCGCCAATGGCCAAGGCCGCTCGAGATTGTCCTGCAAATATCTGGGCGTGCGTATCAGGGCGAACAGCTTTATTTAATGCAAACGCCGCCTGCTTCAACTGACCATAACGGAGATGTAAATCAACACTCTTCAATTCCGGTGTCGCCCACACCTCGCGCATTGCGTGCGATTTCCGGCGAAGAATCGCTGACAACCATGATTCCCGCTTGCGTACTTCTGGTACATAAGCACCAACGTAATCATAAAGAAGTTCTGCCCCCGCCCCCCGACCCTCTTCACGCCAATCGTACGCGACCCTTAAGATGTCATGCTTTGTCAGGCTTTTCAGATCGTCGGAGTGAAGAATATTTATCTTACCGTGTTTCCCGTCACGTGGACGGGCGCCTCGATAATTCCAATATTTACCGAGTTGTTGGACCGTAAGGTTAGTACGATTGAAATCCGGGCTGACGATTTCCATTAGCGCTATTTGATCAATACGCAAAAGTTTCCGGCGCACGTCTTCGGCCGGAATATGCTCCAACTCCGGAACCTTCGGCAGCGGATGCACTAAGGCCATGCTAAAGTTGCGCCGCACACGCTGTTCCCAGGTGTTCAATGTATCCATGACGGCGTCAGATCGCTGATACAGAATCAGACCGGCATTGAACATGCGCCGGCCAGAATATGCAGCGGCGTAGCTGTTCTCGTGCGGGTCCTCCACCATCGCAAGATCGCAACTATCTAGGATACCAAATAAGTCCCTGACAGCAGGGGTATACACACGTGTATCGGTATCAAGATTGAGGGTCCGATCGTAAGGCGTGCGTTGAAGACAGACAATTCGATCAAGCTGTCCTTCCGACCATGCTTGACCGAAACCGCCGACTGACTCTATTTCATGCACAGCATCGAAGCACCCCACATCACACAGTGGGTTTTGCCGGCGATCAGTAAACAAGGTAATCCCGATATCCGGGGCGACCCGCTTTATGCTTTCAGCCGACAAGAATGCTTCCTCGACATAACGGTCCTCCTTTGTAGCAACATAAACAACGCCACAAGATTGCATTGACCACCCTTATTAAGCCTTGACGTGGACAGGATCGTTATTACGCACGCATCATATTATATTTCATTACAAGTGTTCGCCTAGCGTATTGCATAGAGGGCTTGCTCCATCCTCCCAAATCCTGCACAAACCGCGCCTCATGGCCGCGCCCCTTTTCCAGCTCAGCAACGTTCACCTCACCTTCGGCGGTACACCGCTGCTGGAGGGCGCATCGCTGACGGTGCCGCCCAACGCGCGCATCGGCCTGGTGGGCCGTAACGGCTCGGGCAAATCCACACTTTTGAAAATCGCGGGCGGGCTGGTGGAGGCCGACACCGCCGAACGCATCGTGCAAAAGGGCGTGTCTCTCCGCTACCTGCCGCAGGAGCCGGATTTGTCGGGCTTTGACACCACCCTGGCTTACGTGGAAGCGGGCCTTGATGACCTCGACATGGCGTACCGCGCCCAATACCTGCTGGAACAACTGGGCCTCACGGGCCATGAAGACCCCAAGACACTTTCGGGCGGCGAAAACCGGCGCGCGGCCTTGGCCCGCGTCATGGCGCCCGAGCCCGACATTCTCTTGCTGGATGAGCCCACCAACCACCTGGACCTGCCCGCCATCGAATGGCTGGAGCAGGAATTGAAAAGCTTACGCTCGGCGCTGGTCATCATCAGTCACGACCGGCGTTTTCTCTCCAACCTCACGCGCACCACGGTATGGCTGGATCGCGGCACGACGCGCACCATCGAGAAAGGCTTCGAGGAGTTTGAAGACTGGCGCGATGAACTCCTGGAGCAGGAAGAGATCGAACGCCACAAACTCGACCGCAAGATCGTGCGCGAGGAAGACTGGGTGCGTTACGGCGTGTCGGGACGGCGCAAACGCAACGTCAAGCGCATGGCCAACCTGCAAGGCTTGCGCGAACTGCGCCGCGACAGCAAACGCGCTGTCGGTACTGTCAACATGACTGTGGCCGAAGGTGAAACATCGGCCAAGCTGATCTGCAACGCCGAGCACATTGCAAAGTCTTACGGTCAAAACGTCATCATCAAAGACCTGTCCATCAAAGTCGCGCGCGGTGATCGGATCGGGTTGGTCGGCCCCAACGGCGCCGGTAAAACTACACTGCTGAATATCCTCACCGGCACGCTCGCGCCCGACAGCGGCAAGATCAAGGTGGCCGAGAACATTCAGATGGTGACCTTGGATCAGCGCCGCGAAATGTTGAACCCCGATTGGACATTGAAAGAAGCGCTGGCGGGCGAACGCGCCGATTACGTACAGATCGGCGACAGCAAGCGCCATGTCATCGGCTACATGAAAGACTTTCTGTTCACGCCCGAACAGGCCAAGACGCCGGTGAGCAGATTGTCGGG
>JAEUKM010000013.1 GCA_016793085.1 Rhodospirillaceae bacterium | reverse complement strand
CCGTTCACGTTCTCGAAGAACAGGCTGACGACGGTTTCCAGGCCGCGTTCACCCTCTTCATCCCAGACGAAGGTGAACGACAGGCGCTCGGGCGGTGCGATTTCCAGGAACACGCCGTGATGGGTGAGGATTTTTCCTGTTTCCTCCGAGCGCAGAGCGGCATTCCATTTGCCGCCCACCTTCACGTCCATGGCAATGGACACGGCGGGGTGATGCACCGGCCCCCACCAGTGCCTGGCTGACTCAGGCGTGGTCCAGGCGCGGAACACCCGTTCGCGCGGGGCGTTGAACACGCGCGTCAGCACAAGCTCCTTGGCGGCGGAGGCCGAGAGAATCATTGCGGCTTATCCGTGGACGCTGGTGCAGCCCCTTCGGCGGGCGTTGCCGCTGCGGCCGCGGCGGCGTTCTCGGCGGCTGTCTTTTCGGCCACCGCCTTCATGGCGGCCAAACCCGTCTCGAAATCGGCCCCGATCATCTTGTCCATGTTGAAGAACAGGCTCATCAGTTTGAACATGAAGGCGCTTTCGCCCGACATGCTCCAGTTCACTTTCGTACCGTTGCCGTCCGGCGTCAGAACGAATACCGCGTCGTTACGCGCGTCCATGGGCCGGGTGAAGTGCATGTCGATTTTGATGCGTGTCGCAGGCACGGATTCAGCGATCACCATGCTGCCCGCGCCGATGTCGCTGTTGCCGTCCCAGGCATAGGTGGCGCCGACGCCGGTTTCCGCGCCGCCATAGGTGCGTTTCATGTTGGGGTCTTTGGTCTCGTAGGCGGACCATGCCGTCCACGTCTTGAAGTCGTTGATCAGCGCGAACACCACCTCGGGCGGCGCGTTCATGGTGGCGCTGCGCTCGACCTTGAATGTATCGGGCCTGGTGGCGGCGTAGCCCAGAATGACGGCCAGCAATACGACGATAACGATGGCGATGGTTTTCAGCATGGTTTTTACTCCCGAGTGATCTGAAAACAGCGGTTTAAAATGCGAATGGAACGTCTCTCAGCGCGCCGGCTTAGCCCGTACACGGGCTTTTTGAGTCGCGCGGCGCTTTGTCCGCTTACGCGTTTGCGCCGTCTCGGCAGCGTGCACTTCCAACAGATATGCGTCCAGCCGGTCGAGGCGCGCCTCCCAAAAGCGGCGGTAGCGTTCAAGCCACGTGTCCACCTCCTTCAGGGCCGCAGGCTCCAGGCGGCAGGGCCGCCACTGGGCCTCGCGGCTGCGCGCGACAAGGCCTGCGGTTTCCAGCACTTTCAGATGCTTTGAGATGGCGGGCAGGCTGATGGCGAAGGGCTCGGCCAGTTCGCTGACGGAGGTTTCCCCCAAGGTCAGGCGCGCCAGGATGGCGCGGCGGGTGGGGTCGGCCAGGGCCGCGAACTTCGCACTTAAGGGGTCCAGCGCCACGTAATTCACCAGTTGGTTAATTCACTATATGATTAAATACAATCTGGCCCGGCGGATTGTCAATCGCGATGGCGCAGTCAACGCGGGTCGCGGGCGCTACAGGGCTTGCTTTTGTCTTTATTTCCATTATTCTAGAAATATGGAATCGACGCAGTATATCGCCGCCTTATCCGCCCTGGCCCACGACGGGCGCTTGGAGATCTACCGCCTGCTCGTTCAGGCGGGACCGGCTGGCCTGACCGTGGGCGAGATCGGCGATGCACTGGCCATGCCCGGCGCCACCTTGTCGTTTCACCTCTCGCAGTTGAAACATGCAGGCCTCGTGGCCGCCCGGCGCGACGGGCGGCGGCTGATCCAGACCGCCAATTTCGAGCGCATGAACGCGCTGGTGGCGTACCTCACCGAAAACTGCTGCGGCGGACAGGCGTGCGCACCCGTTTGTGAACCGGCCTGTGCTCCGGCGGCGTCCGTACCCCGCCGCGCGCAAAAGCGCGCCCGGGCCTGACCCAACCCCAATCAACAGATCACACGCGAAGGACGACCCCATGCTTGATCAGGTGGATGCTTTGACCAACATCGACAGCAATCTGTTTCACGGCATCGACCACGAACGTCTGTTCGATGCGCATCCGGCGTCGCATCCGCCGCGCATTCTTTTGCTTTACGGGTCGCTTCGCGCGCGGTCGTTCAGCCGGCTCGTTACCGAAGAAGCCGCGCGTATTCTGCGCCGTTTGGGCGCTGAAACCCGCACCTTCAACCCCAGCGGTTTGCCATTGCCCGACGATACTGCGGCCAGTCATCCCAAGGTGCAGGAACTGCGCGCGGCGGTGGCGTGGTCCGAAGGCATGGTGTGGTGCTCGCCCGAGCGGCATGGCGCCATGACCGGCATCATGAAGACGCAGATTGACTGGATTCCGCTGTCGCTGGGCTCAGTCCGGCCCACGCAAGGTAAAACGCTCGCGGTTATGCAGGTCAGCGGCGGTTCGCAGTCCTTCAATGCCGTCAACCAGTTGCGCATTCTGGGCCGGTGGATGCGTCTGTTTACCATCCCCAATCAGTCCTCGGTGGCCAAGGCCTACCAGGAGTTCGATGAGAACGACCGCATGAAACCCTCGGCCTATTACGACCGTGTGGTCGACGTGATGGAAGAGCTGATGAAATTCACTCTGCTTCTGCGCGGCCGAAGTGATTATCTGACCGACCGGTATTCCGAGCGCAAAGACCAAGCTGCCGTGGCTGCGCGCGCCATCCAAACCGCGATGTAACGGCAGGCGTCATGGCTGAACCCGTAAAAAACGTGTTGTTCCTCTGCACCGGCAATTCGGCGCGCAGCATCCTGGCCGAGGCGATCCTCGACCATTGGGGCAAGGGGCTGTTCAAGGGCTATAGCGCGGGTAGTTTTCCTAAAGGCAAGGTGCATCCCCTGGCGCTGGAGTTGCTGGCGCAATTCGGCATGCCGACCACGCACCTGAGAAGCAAAAGTTGGGATGAGTTCGCAAAGTCCGATGCGCCGGTGATGGATTACATCTTCACCGTCTGCGACGACGCGGCGGGCGAAGTATGTCCGGTGTGGCCCGGCCATCCGGTCACCGCCCACTGGGGCTTGCCCGACCCGGCGGCGGTGAAGGGCTCGCCCGCGGTGCAGGCGGCCGCTTTCCGCGAGGCGTTCCGTGTGCTTGAGGCGCGTATCCGCTTTTTCCTGACGTTTCAGTTCAAGACCTGGGACCGAACCTATCTTCAGCGCATGGTGCTTGAAGCAGGTACGCGCCAGCCCGAATAAGACATTGAACGCGTCGCACACCACATCCCCGCAAAGTACATACAGCCCCGCGGCCAAAGCCGGGGCCGAATTCATCGCCACGGCGGCCCTGCTGACGGCGGTGGTAGGTTCCGGAATTGCCGCCGAAAACTTAAGCGGCGGCAACGCCGGCCTGGCGCTGTTGGCCAACGCGCTGGCCACGTCGGCTGCGCTGTTCGTGCTCATCCTCACGCTGGCCCCGGTCTCGGGCGCGCACATGAACCCTGCCGTCAGCATCGCCGCGGCGGTGTGGGGCCGCCTGCCGTGGGCGCTGGTGCCGGTGTACGCGGCTGCGCAAGTTCTGGGGGCCGTGTCGGGGACGTGGCTGGCGCACGGCATGTTCGAATTGCCGCTGCTGCAATGGGGCACGCACGCGCGCACCGGTACGGGGCAGTGGCTGGCGGAATTCATTGCGACCGCGGGTCTGCTGGGCGTCATCCGCGGGTGCGCGCGCTATGACGTGCCCCTGACGGCTGCGGCGGTGGCGGCTTACATCGGCGGGGCCTACTGGTTCACGGCCTCTACGTCCTTCGCCAATCCCGCCGTTACCCTGGCCCGCGCGCTCACCGACACCTTCGCCGGCATCAGGCCGGCGGACACGCTGGGCTTCATCGCCGCGCAAGCGGTGGGGCTAGCTGTGGTTCTGGTTTTGTTACAGGGCCAGAAACGCCGTTAGCCCGCTTTCTCAGGCCGCAAAAACCGCAAGAACCGCTCGGCCACTTTGTCGGGTTGCTGGATGTAGGGCAGGTGCCTGGTGTTGGCGTAGACCACGTATTCGGCCTTGATCTCGCGGGCCAGCCGGTCGCCGTGCGCTACAGGCGTGATCATGTCATCGGCACCCCATATCACCAACGCCGGCGCGGCCAGTTTGGGCAGGTCGGCTTGCAGCACGGCCAGGTCGGGCGAGTGGCGTGTGGTGTACATCATGGCGCGCAGCGTGTCGGTGGTGCCTTTGATCATCACCGACGGCATCCAGTTGCAGTCTGGTTTGTCGCGGCAGTATTGCCCGATCAGGCCCATGGGTCCGCCGCCGAAGGCGTGCCACACGATGGCGCGGCCCACAAAGGGCCACTCGATGATCTCTTCGGCGGCGCTGCGTTCTACATAGATACCGGCATCCATCAGAATGATTCGTCGCACGCGTTCGGGGTAATCCAGCGCAAAGCGCGCGCCGATGGCGGCCCCGAACGAATGCCCCACCACGTCCACCTGCGCCACGCCCAACTGGTCCAGCAAGGCGGCGAGCGATTTGGAGTAGGCCGAGATGGTGAAGCCGTCGTTGGGTTCCGTGATGTGCTCGGAATGGCCGTAGCCCAAGAGATCGGGAAGAATCAGCGCGCGTTCGGCGGCCAGCTTTTCCGCCCAGGGCATGAAAGTGGCAAGCCCGGGTGCGGCGAACCCGTGGATCATCAGCACCGGCGCGCCGGTGGCGTCGGCGGCAATGTCGCCGCGCGTGACGACGTGCAGCTTATGGCCCGCCACATCCATCAAGCGCCCCGGCGCGTTGTCTTCGGGTGCGCGCACTTCCATCTTGGCGATCTGCATGTTGGCGTGCGCGACAATGCCCAGAATGGCAATAACGGCAAGCGCGCCCAATGCGGCCAGAAGTTTCAGCACGAACTTCATGATGCTTTCCCTGTCCTCAAACCTGAAGCAAGTATAGCCGAAGGCTATACTTGATGAACCCACGCGAGCAGCGTTTTCCACACTTTTCTTTGCCCGTATTTTTGCCCGCGCGATACCGCTGCGGTGTTATTCACGGAACTCACCTGCATTCAGCCTGCATTTGCAGGCGGCGGTGCTGTGCGGCGTGCTGTTTTGCGGGCGGTTTGTTCCCGCAATTCACAATCACAACTTGATGTTCTGCCAGCGTCCATACTGCCACACCCATGCGAATAAAGCCGCCGCGATGAAGCGGTAGAAGATGAACCACGCCCACACCGCGAAAAGCCCGAAGCCCATCAGCGGCCCGATGACGTAGGCGATCGGCAGCATCAGGCCCCATTGCAGGCCCACGCCGAACTTGGCGACGGTTTTTGTTGCGCCGGCGCCCTGCAGAGCGTTGAGGATGATGATGGCCACGGCCTCGATCATGATGGTCGAGCCCGCCAGTTGAAGCGGTAACCGCGCCAGTTCGATGACGGCGGCATCCTTCAGAAAGACGCCCAGGATCGGCGTGGGCAGCAGCACCATCGGCAGCCCAATGATGGCCATGACCACAATGCCGATGCGCGCCACCTGCCAGCCCCAGGCCTTGGCGTCGGCGGGGTCGCCCCGGCCCAGCGCCTGACCCACCAGCGAGGCGGCGGCCAGGCCCAAGCCCAGCCCCGGCAGGAAGGCGGTTTGGGAAATGTTCAACAGCACGCTGGCGGCGGCCAGTTCGTTGGTGCCGATGCGCCCGATGATGGCGAACAGCACCGTGAACCCGGCCGAGAAGGCCAGTTGCTGGATCGAGGCCGGGATCGAGATGCTGAAGATGGTCTTGATCGTCTCCAGGCGCGGCAGACGCTCCAGGAATCCATTCTTTCGGGCCAGCATGACCCCCTGGCCGGTATAAAGCAGCGTGCCGATGTAGACCGACAACGTGGTTCCGATGCCCGCCCCCAGCGCACCCAGGGCCGGCAAGTCGAAATAGCCGAAGACCAGGATAATGCTGAGGCTGATCTGCGCCACGTGAATGGCGATGATGGTGCGCATGTAAATGCCGGGCCGGCTGATGCCGTTCCAGAAGCCGCGGAAAGCGAAGTTCATGCCGAGGCCCATCATTCCGGCCATGCGGGCTTGCAGATAGGGCACGCCGATCTCGCGCACCGCCGGGTCGTCGGAGAGAAGCTGGAAAATCTGCGGGGCCAGGAAAATCAGCAGTAGGCTCAGCGGCAGGCCGATGACCGCCGACAGAAACAGGCCGCCGTTCAGCGGAATGGCGGTCTCGGCGTCGCGGCCTTCGCCTTTGCGCCGGGCGGCCATGGCCTGCACGCCGGCGGCGAGGCCTGTGATAGCGGCGCTGCACATGAAGTTGGCGAAGCTGGCGATGCCCACGGCGGCCACGGCGGTGGCGCCGACAAAGCCCATCAGCGCCGTGTCGATCAGGTTGGTGATGTTCTGCGACACCATGCCTGCGACGATGGGCAGCGCCAGCAGCGCGATGGTGCGGCGGCGGGCGGCTTGGTCGGGCGGGGCGTGGGGTGTCGGGGCGGGGGCGGACGTGTCGGGCATGGGATGTGCTGGCCCCACGCTAACAGAACCGCGGCGGGAGGCCAGGGCCAACCCGCCGCGTTCTATGAATAAGTGTTATGCGCTGACGGCGACAATCAGGCCGCCGCAAGAATCTGTTCGCCTTCCAGGGTGGCGGCGACCGCGTGCACCACGGCGGCGATGCGCACCGCCTGCTGCACGATGTCTTGCGACACGCTGTGCTTGCGCAGGGTCTGCTCGTGGCTGTCCATGCATAACCCGCACCCGTTAATGGCCGAGACGATCAGCGACCAAAGCTCGAAGTCGATCTTTGGCGCGCCGGGGTTGGCCATCACGTTCATGCGAAGGCGGGCGGGCAGTTTGCCGTATTCCTTATCGGACACTTCATGGGTGAAGCGGTAGTAGACGTTGTTCATGCCCATGATGGCGGCCGCGGCCTTGGCGGCGTTCAAGGCTTCGGGCGAGAGTTTCGTGGCCGCCTCGGCGCTGACGGCTTGGATAACGCTGGCGTTACGCGACGCCAAGGCTGCCGCGAGCAGGCCGCCCCACTTCTGCTGGTCGTTCAGCGTGGCGTCGGACACAACCGCGCCGAGGTTGAGTTTCAAATCCTTCGCATAGTCGGGTAGGGCATCGCGCAAGGTATCGATGGTCATGGCTGTTCTCCGGAAGAAAAAACCCTGGGGACCGCTCTTGAGGGAGGGGGAGGGGGGGGCGAGCGGCCCCCAGGGGGCGTTAAGCTAAAGAGTGAGTTGCGGGCGGGCCGTTAGGCGGCCTTCAGCGTTTCTTCGCCTTTGTTCCACGAACACGGGCACAGTTCGTCGGTCTGCAGGGCGTCAAGCACGCGCAAAACTTCCTGCGGATTGCGCCCAACGTTGAGATCGTTCACCGCGACATAGCGCACGATGTTGTCCGGGTCGGCGATGATGGTGGCGCGGTAAGCCACCCCTTCGTTCGGCTCGATGATGCCGAGCGCGTTGGCCAGGTCTTTCTTGATGTCGGCCAGCCACGGGTACTTCACGGCACCCAGGTCTTCGCGGCTCTTGCGCCAGGCGTGGTGCACGAAATCGGAGTCGGTCGAGGCGCCGATCAACTGAGCGTCGCGGTCGGCGAAATCGCGGTTGAGCGCGTCGAAGCCGAGAATTTCGGTCGGGCACACGAAGGTGAAGTCCTTGGGCCAGAACACGAACACTTTCCACTTGCCGGCGTAGGACGCCTCAGTGACGACGGGGAATTCCAGCGAGGTGTCGACCGAGGCTTTGAGCGAGAAGGCCGGCAGTTTCTGTCCGATGGTAATCATGGGGTTTCTCCATATATAAATGCGTTGGGTTGCCGCATGGACGCCAGAACCAAAACCCCACCCCACACTTGAAGTTTTGTCTCCGGGCGCCGATGCCCCCCTTGTATGGCGTGGAATTATCAGCGATGCTAACGATTAAATATTCTTTTTCTGATCGAGAAAACCGATGAAAGACCTGCCCTCGCCCCGCCAACTGCGCTACCTGGTGGCTCTCTCCGAAACGCTGCACTTCGGCCGCGCCGCCGAACAGTGCGCTGTGACCCAATCCACCTTGAGCGCCGGGCTGAAGGAACTGGAAGCGACGCTGGGCGTGACGCTTGTGGAGCGCACCAAGCGCACGGTGGTGGTGACGGCCCTGGGCCGGGTGATCGCGGCCCGCGCTCGCGAAAGCCTGCGCGCCCTGGAAGATCTGGTGGATCTGGCCCAGAGCGGCAAGGGCGAACTGGTGGGGCCCTTGAACCTGGGCGTCATTCCCACCATCGCGCCGTACCTGCTGCCCGCGCTGCTGACGGCCTCGCGCAAGCGTTTTCCCAAGCTCAAAGTTTTTGTGCGCGAGGAGCAGACGGCGCAAGTATTGGCCCGCGTGCACGATGGCGCGCTGGACATGGCGCTGATC
>JAEUKM010000420.1 GCA_016793085.1 Rhodospirillaceae bacterium | reverse complement strand
TTCCTTTCAACAGTGGAAGCCACTTGGCCCTCTTGCGTCGCGCCGGCGCTCGACACCCGTCGGCGCGAAGGGACCTGCTGTCCGTGACTTTGCACTTGCTTCCTGTCTTAGGACGTTGTCGACCACCACGATCAGGGATTTGCCGCCGTCGTTCAGCGTAACGTCGATGCGCGTGGCTCCGGCGTCGACGGCATTCTCCACCAGCTCCTTCACGGCGGACGCGGGCCGCTCCACCACTTCGCCGGCGGCGATCTGGTTGACGAGGTTCGGCGGGAGGAGACGAATGGCCATCGCCCGACCGGTCTACACGCTTGCGCCCTTGGCCTCAAGGTAGGCGGCCACCAGCCCCGCCGTGGAGGAGTCGCGCGGGCCCAAGGGGGTTTCGCCCGCCAGCGCCGGTTGCAGGCTTTTGGCCAGTTCCTTGCCCAGTTCCACGCCCCACTGGTCGAAGGAATTCACACCCCAGATCACGCCCTGCACGAACACTTTATGCTCGTAAAGCGCGATGAGCTGGCCCAGGGCGAAGGGGTTGAGCGAATCGAGCAGGAGGGTGTTGCTGGGCCGGTTGCCGGGGAACACGCGGTGGGGCTTTAAGTTGTCGGGCACGCCGTGCAGTTCAGCGGCCGTGCGGCCCTTCATCAATGCTTCGGTCTGAGCGAAGCAATTGGCCAGCAGAAGATCTCGGCTGTCGTCAAAATCGTCGCCGGAGCTTAAGGCCGCGATGAAGTCGCACGGGATCAGGCGCGGGCTTTGATGCAAAAGCTGGAAGAACGAGTGCTGGCTGTCGGAGCCGCCGCCGCCGAAGACGATGGGCCCGGTATTTGTTTCCACGGGCTGGCCCGCCAGGGTAACGCCCTTGCCGTTGCTTTCCATATCCACTTGCTGAATGTGGAACGGCAGCAAGCGCAAGCGATGATCGTAAGGCAGAATAGCCGTGGCCGGGGCGTCGAAGAAATCGGCGTACCACACGCCCAGCAACGCCAGCATAACCGGCATGTTGTATTCGAGCGGCGCGGTTTCGAAATGCCGGTCCATGGCGTGCGCGCCCGCGAGAAGCTGATCGAACGCCTCAAACCCGCAGGCGAGGATAACCGGCAAGCCGATCGCCGAACACACCGAGTAGCGGCCGCCCACCCAATCCCACATGGGGAACACGCTTTCGGCCGGAATACCAAACTCGGTGGTCGCGTGATGGTTGGTGGAAACTGCGGCAAAGTGATTGGCGATGGCCTGCTCGCCCAGGGCGTTCGCGATCCACGCGCGCGCGATGGCGGCATTGGCCGTGGTCTCGGCGGTGCTGAAGGTCTTGGAGGCGATGGTGAACAGCGTGGCCGCCGGGTCGCAGGTTTTCAGCACATCGTCGATCTGCGCGCGGTCGGGGTTGGACACAAACGCGACGGATAAATCGGCGCGCTGATACCCCTTCAGCGCGTCGGCCACGAACATGGGCCCCAGGTGCGAGCCGCCGATGCCGATGTTGACGATGTGTTGGATTTTTTTGCCTGTCGAGCCCGTCCAGGTTCCGGATCGGACGCGCTCGGAAAATTCGCGCAGGCGGCTCAAGGTATGAAGAATGTCGGGCATGACATCGATGCCATCCACCAGCACCGGATGCGGCGGGGCCGCGCCCACGCCACGATTTCTCAAAGCCGTGTGCAGCACGGCGCGGTGCTCGGTAGTGTTGATCTTCTTGCCCGAAAACATATCTTTGCGCGCCGCGTCTACGCCGCGCGCGGCGGCCAGGGCCGTCAAAAGCCGCACTGTATCCGCGCCGATACGGTTCTTGGAGTAATCCAACAGCACCTGCCCGTCGCGCATGGAGAAGTCCGCGAAACGGTTGGGCTCGCCCGCGAACAGGTCGCGCATGTGCTTACCCGCCATGACCTTGGCGTGGGCGTTCAGCGCCTGCCACTCGGCAGTGTCTTTTAAAGGTACATTCACTGGCAAACGCTCGTGTCCGGCTGCGCGGGATAGCAAGATGCGGCGCAGTTTGACCTGCCCCGCTCCCGCCTTCAAGCAGACCTTAGATAGGGCACGAACCGTAAACCGCTAGCGACCCTTACGTTCCCGTTCCGGGCGCTGGCCCTGCGGGGCCGGGGAAACCGCGGGTGGCCCCACGATCACCACCGTCAGCGCCTCGGGCTTATACAGTGTTGATGCTACGCGTTTCACATCGGCCATGGTCACGGCGTTGATATAGTCATTGCGCTTGTCCAGAAAATCGCGGCCCAGCTTGTCTTTCTGTACGGCCACCAGGGTTTCGGCCACGCTGCCGGTGGAGGAAAACCTGAGCGACCAGGCGCCGGTCAGGTACAGCTTGGCGTCGTTCAGTTCTTCTTCCGTCAGGCCGTCTTTCTGGATTTTCGCCCACTCGGCGCGGATGACATCCAGGCTTTGCCCGGCGGCATCGCTGCGCGTGCCGGCACTGGCCACCATCACGCCCGTAGCCGCCAGCGCCTGCATGGAGGTGCCGACGCTGTAAGCCAGGCCCCGCTTCTCGCGCACTTCGTCCATCAGCCGCGAGGCAAACGAACCTGAGCCGAAGGAGTAGTCGAGTACCAGGGCCGTGTACCAATCCGGGTCCGTACGTTTGAGGCTGGGCTGGCCCAAGAGCAGCACCGTCTGCGGCAAGGGCTTGTCGATGCGGATGACTTGCGGCGTGCTTGACGCCTGCACTTCGGGGATGACGGGGCTAAGGTCGGACGTGGCAGGTAATGCGCCGAAGATTTTATCCAGGGCCGCGCCCAATTGCTTCGGCGTGATGTCGCCCGCAACCCCCACGATCAGCCGGTCCTTGGCCAGACGCGCTTTTACCCAGGCGCGAAGGTCATCGGTGGTAATGCTAGCCACCGTCTCGGGTGTGCCGTCGTCAACACGGCCATACGGGTGGCTCGGAAACAACGCCGCCATCATCGCGCGGCTGGCGATGCGGCTGGGGTTTTCGGCCTGGGCTTTGATGTTGACGAGAATCTGGCGGCGGATGCGTTCGGTCGGTTCCTCGTCGAAGCGCGGGCGCGTCATCGCCTGGTTCAAGAGGTCAAATGCCGTCTTGGAGGCTTGCGTGGTGGTGGCCACGCTGCCCCGGATCGCATCACGGTCGGCGCTGAAATTTAAACTGATGGCGTTGTCCTCGAGCGCCGACTGGAAGGCAAAGCTGTCCAGACCGCCCGCCCCTTCGTCCAGCAGGGCCGCGGCCATTTTGGACAGGCCCAGCTTGGCGTCTGCATCCAGCGCGGCGCCACCCTGGAACATGAACGAGACGCCGATGATGGGGTTGGTGTGATCCTCGGCCAGATAGGCAGTGATGCCGCCGGGGCTTTTCACTTCCGTGACCTTGATCGCCAGAGCCGCACCCGCGTGACCCAGCACGCAGACGAACGCCAGTGCATACAACGCAAACCGTTTCGTGCCCGGGGTCATGTTCAGGCTCCTTCCTTGGGCAGAAGGATGGCCGTGCCCGAAGCCGACTGCTCGATCACCTTTTTCGCCGCCGTACGCACCTGATCGGCGGTGACGGCCTTCAGGCGTTCGGGCATGGCCTCGATTTCTTCCAGCGGAATTCCGATCACCAGCATGGCGCCCACGGCTTGGGCCGCACCCAGCGAGGAGTCCTTGGCGAAGACAAGACCCGCCGTGATGCGATCCTTGGCGCGCTTCACGTCTTCATCGGAAATGCCGCCGTTGATGAGTTTCGCCACTTCCTCTTCCACCGCCTTTTGCAGCTCCTCGGGGCGGACGCCCGGACTGGGGCTGGCGCTGATGGAGAAGGTGCCGTAACTGATGGCCCCCGGATCGTACGACGCGCCCACGTCGGCGGCGACTTTGCGGTCGACCACCAGCGCCCGGTACAACTTTGAGGTACTGCCGCCGCCCGCGATTTCCTCGAACACGGTTAAGGCATAGGTATCAGCCCGGTCGCCCACATTGACACTAGGTGCGATCCATTTGCGCCACCAGCGCGGCTGGCGCACGCGGGTATCGGCATAGCTGACGGTCACGTCCGCTGTCGGCGCGAGGAACGTGGAGCGGTCGCGCTTCACCGCCTCGCCGCCGCGCGGGATTGCGCCGTAGGTTTTCTCGGCCAAGGGTTTCAACTGCTTCATCGTGATGTCGCCCGAGACCACCAGGATGGCGTTCTCGGGCGCGTAGAAGCGGTGATAGAACGCGAAGGCGTCTTCGCGCGTCAGCCCGCGCATCTCGGCCTCCCAGCCGATGATGGGGGTGCCGTAGCGGTTGGTCATCCACAAGGCCGCGTCCAGCCGTTCGTCGAGGATGGCGGCGGGCTGGTTGTCGGTGCGCATGCGCCGTTCCTCGATGATCACGTCGCGCTCGGTGTCGACCTCTTTCGGGTCCAGC
>JAEUKM010000418.1 GCA_016793085.1 Rhodospirillaceae bacterium | reverse complement strand
CGGTTGCGTGCGGTCGGGGTTGCGGCGGTCATGGCGCTGGCTGTTGTTGCGGGGATATCGGGCCCGGCCTTCGCCATCGCCGGGGTTGATTTCCCCACCTACAATTTCAAGGAATGCCAGGCGGTGCTGGACGCGGGCGATTATGAGAAAGCCCTGCCCATGCTGGAAGAGTTCATCCGCTTTGAGCCCGAAAACGCCGAGGCGCACAATCTGTTGGGCTACGCGCGCCGCAACCTCGGCAAGCTGGACGAGGCGATGGAGAGCTATAACAAGGCCCTGTCGTTCAACCCGCAGCACATGGGCACGCTGGAGTATCAGGGCGAACTGTTCCTGAAGCTGAACGACAAGGCCGCCGCCGAAGGCAACTTAGCCAAGCTGAAAGAAATCTGCCCCACGGGCTGCGAGGCCTACGACGTGCTGCAGGCCGCCATCGAGCGCTTCAAGGACGGCGCCTTCGCCTGGACGCCGGCGAAGAAGTAAACCTCCCGGCTCAGTTGACATTCCCGCGAAAGCGGGAATCCATATCTCAACACGCGCCGATGTTTGTGAATCGATGGACCCCCTCATCCCGCCGTTTATCGGCGGGATATTATTTAAGTCGACCTCCGGTCGAATCGCGGGGGTGACAAGTTGTGTTTGTTTGTGCTCCTAAAGCGATCCCAAAAACGCCAACACATCCTCGCGCACGGCCTTTGGGCTGGTGCGGAAATTTTCCTTGGCGCGTTCGGCTTCGCCGCCGTGCCAGAGAATGGCTTCGGCGACATTGCGCGCGCGGCCGTCGTGCAGCAGGAACGTGTGGCCGTTCACCTTCTGCGTCAGGCCTAAGCCCCACAAGGGTGCCGTGCGCCATTCCGTTCCGCTCGCCAGATTGTCGGGCCGATGATCGGCCAGGCCGCCGCCCATGTCGTGCAGCAGCAAATCCGTGAACGGATGGAACGTCTGGTTCGCCAGTTCCGGCAGGGCAGCGTCGGGGCCGGTTTGCAGGGTCGGCATGTGGCAGTCGGCACAGCCCAGCGCCCGGAACGCGGTTTCACCGCGCTGCACCTCGGGCAATTGCGGATTGCGCTGTTTCGGCACCGCCAGTAGCTGCATGTAGACCAGCAATTCCTCGGCGTGTTCGGCGTTTAAATCAAAACCCTCGGCGGGTTTCGCTTTGCGCGCAGCTTCCACACCTTCAGGCTGTTCCTTACGGCACAGGTCGATGGGCAGCATTTCCGAGGACAGGCCCATGTCACTTAAGGCCGCCGTGGCGTTCTGGTGACGCAGGCTGGCGTTGTTGGCTTTCCAGCCGAAGCGCCCAACTTTGCGCATCTTGGTGGCCATGTCGAAAACGATATTCATCCGCCCCGAAATGCCGTCGCCGTTCGCATCGGTTTCATCGCTTAAAGCGCGCAACGTGCTTTCGGGCACGCTTTCCAATAAACCTAATCCAATGACGGGGTTGCCCATGCGCAGCGAGGTCATGGTGTCCTTGGGGAAGGGGCCATAGGCGGGTGACGCGAGGGTGACGCGTGGTTTGCGTAACGAGTAGCGCGTGCCGTCGGCATAGCGTCCACTGTGTTCGCTCCAGCGCACCTCGGGCCGCGCCTCAGGCGGGACGCCTTCGAGACCCAGGGGCTGGATTTGATCGCCATACACCGGCACCGGGTTCGGCCCGCCGTTGGGGTCAAGACCCGGCACCGAAACGCGCACGAGGCTGCTGGCCAAGTTGTCCTCAGGTCCCGTGGGCGGTTTGCCGCGCCCGTTGTCGACATGGCAGTCGATGCAGCCGGTGGCGTTGAACAGCGGGCCCAAGCCGTCGAAGTCGGGCTTGGGGCCGGGGGCGGGGTCCCACTTAGCGATGAACGCCGCATTGCCGCGCGCGAAAACGGGCTTGTGCTCCTCGGCCGCGTTACCGGCAATGAAGGTGAAGGCGTCGTTGGTGGCCACAGGGCGCGTTGTGCCGCCGCCCAGGTCGGGCGTCAGCGGCAGAGCCATCAGTTCGGCGCGCACATCCCCGGCCGCGGCGGGCTGCCCAAGCACAGCCGGTAATAGAAACACTGCAAAAATGCCCAGCTTTTTCACAAATATGTCCCGTCCATCTGGCCCTTAAAGGCTGCGTATTCTTGGTTTTATCCACACTTTCGCCAAGCCAAAGCCTTGACTCTGAACAGGCCCCCGCCTAGATGACTGGCACTCGGCGCGGGGGAGTGCTAACACACGTCTGCGCCTGCAAGAAATATAATATATTTCAATACCTTAATGGAGGACACCTCATGAAATTCAAGCCGTTGCACGACCGGGTCGTGGTAGAGCGTGCTGAATCCGACACCAAGACCAAGGGCGGCATCATCATCCCCGACACCGCCAAGGAAAAGCCGATGGAAGGCAAAGTCATCTCGGTGGGCCCCGGCGCCCGCGACGAGAACGGCAAGTTGGTCCCCCTCGACGTCAAGAAGGGCGACCGCATCCTCTTCGGCAAGTGGTCCGGCACCGAAGTGAAGATCGACGGCAAGGAACTCCTGATCATGAAGGAGTCCGACATCATGGGAATCCTCGAGTAATCCGCTCGGATCTCAACTTAGAAAATCAAATCGTAAGGAAATACGCACATGGCAGCCAAAGACGTCCGTTTCTCGTCTGACGCCCGCGACAAAATGCTCCGCGGCGTCGACATTCTCGCCAACGCCGTGAAGGTCACGCTGGGTCCCAAGGGCCGCAACGTCGTGATCGAAAAGGCCTTCGGCGCTCCGCGCATCACCAAGGACGGTGTCACCGTCGCCAAGGAAATCGAACTGAAAGACAAGTTCGAGAACATGGGCGCACAGATGGTGAAGGAAGTGGCCTCGAAAACCGCCGACGCGGCGGGCGACGGCACCACCACCGCCACCGTTCTGGCCCAGTCGATCGTCCGCGAAGGCTGCAAGGCCGTCGCCGCCGGCATGAACCCGATGGACCTGAAGCGCGGCATCGATAAGGCCGTGGAACAGGTTGTCGGCGAACTGGCCAAGATCTCCAAGCCCATCAAGACGTCGGGCGAAATCGCCCAGGTCGGCACCGTGTCGGCCAACGGCGAAAGTGAAATCGGCGCCATCATTGCCAAGGCCATGGATAAGGTCGGCAAGGAAGGCGTGATCACGGTGGAAGAAGCCAAGGGCATGGAAACCGAACTCGACATCGTCGAGGGCATGCAGTTCGACCGCGGCTACCTGTCGCCGTACTTCATCACCAACGCCGACAAGATGACGGTGGAACTCCAGAACGCCTACATCCTGATTCACGAAAAGAAGCTCTCCACCTTGCAGCCGCTGCTGCCGGTGCTGGAAGCCGTGGTGCAGACCTCGAAGCCCCTGCTGATCATCGCTGAAGACATCGAAGGCGAAGCCTTGGCCACCCTGGTGGTCAACAAACTGCGTGGCGGCCTGAAGGTTTCGGCCGTGAAGGCGCCGGGCTTCGGCGACCGCCGCAAGGCCATGCTGGAAGACATCGCGGTCCTGACCAACGGTCAGCTGATCAGCGACGAACTCGGCATCAAGCTGGA
>JAEUKM010000412.1 GCA_016793085.1 Rhodospirillaceae bacterium | reverse complement strand
GCGCTGTTGGCCAGCGATGCGGCGGATGCTGTCGTGGTTACCCACGGCACCGACACCTTGGAGGAAACCGCCTTCTTTCTGGAACTGGTGCGCGCCAGCGACAAGCCGGTGGTGCTGGTCGGCGCCATGCGGCCTTCGGATGCGTTGAGTGCGGACGGCCCGATGAACCTGCGCAACGCGGTGGTGGTGGCGGCTTCGGCCGCCAGCCAGGGCCGGGGCGTGCTGGCCGTGATGAACGAAGACATTCATGCCGCGCGTTGGGTGCAGAAAACCAGCGCCTCGGGTGTGCAGGCGTTTTCCTCGCCGCAGCAGGGGCCGGTGGGGGCCGTCGTCGGCCGCTTGCCGGTGTACGGCGCAGCCCCTTCGCCGGTGGACGGCCAGCACTTTCAGACATTGCCCACCGACAGCCTGCCGCGCGTTGACATTCTGATGGCTTATGCGGGGGCTGACGGCGCCATGGTGAAAGACGCGGTGAAGCGCGGCGCGCGTGGCATCGTGCTGGCCGGCGTCGGCAACGGTAACGCTTCAAAAGATGTGCTGGCCGAACTGGCCGCCGCCGCCAAGAAGGGCGTGCTGGTCGTGCGCACCTCGCGCGTCGGCCGCGGCTTTATCGAGGAAAACCTGGAAGTGGACGACAAGGCGTCGGGGTTTGCCGCCAACACCAGCCTGACGCCGCAGAAGGCGCGCGTGCTGCTGCAAATGCTGCTGGCCAACCGCACCACCGACATTCAGGCCGTGCGCGCCGCCTTCAACGGCTGGCGGTAAAAGCAAAACGGCGTGAGGTTGCCCTCACGCCGTTATCGCGAATTCTTTTCCGGAATTTAGCCGTTGGCGGCTTTCTTCTTCGGCACGACGGCCGCCGCATCTTCGGACTGCGGGTCGCGCAGCACATAGCCGCGGCCCCACACGGTTTCGATGTAGTTCTCGCCCGCCGTCGCGGTGGTCAGCTTCTTGCGCAGCTTGCAGATGAACACGTCGATGATCTTCAGTTCCGGTTCGTCCATGCCGCCGTAAAGGTGGTTCAGGAACTGTTCCTTGGTCAGGGTCGTGCCCTTGCGCAGAGCTAACAGTTCCAGGATGCCGTATTCCTTGCCGGTCAGGTGCAGGGGGTTGCCCTCTACCTCGGCGATGCGCGCTTCAAGGTTTACCGTGAGCTTGCCCACTTGAACCTGCGGCTGTGCATGGCCCTTCGAGCGGCGGACGATAGCCTGCACGCGGGCCAAGAGTTCTTCCCGGTTGAAGGGCTTGGTCAGGTAATCGTCCGCACCCAGGCCGAAGCCTTGAACTTTTTTGTCGGGCTGGCTTAAGCCCGAGAGGATCAGCACCGGGGTGGCGATCTTGGCGTTTCTGAGCTGGCGGATGACGTCCATGCCGTCCATGTCGGGCAGCATGAGGTCGAGGATGATGAGGTCGTATTCGTAAACTTTTCCGAGGTCGAGGCCGTCTTCGCCCAGGTCGGTGGCGTCGACAACCCAATCCTCTTTCTTCAGCATGGCCGTAATGGCCTGGGCTGTGGACGGATCGTCCTCAACCAATAGGATGCGCATGATCTTGTGCCCCTCGAAAGCCAAAGCCCCACGTGCTAGTGCCCAAAAGGTTAACACAGCGACTCGGGATTTCCTAATAAATCCTGCGAGTCGCGGGGGGTCGGGCCCTGGCGGACGGGCCGCAAGCGCCCCACATGCCCCCTGAAACGGCCCCGGATCGGGGTCTTTTGGCCCAGGCTTTACGCCATATTAAGCTGGGGCCGGGTATTTCTTAACGCTCGCATTGCCGTGGGTTGGCCGCAGCCGGGGACGCACTCTTGCCCGTCAATATTTCCAGTATTTTGAATGAATTAGACCGGATGGCCACGCACCATATCTATGGCAGCGTGGCGGCCGTGAACGGCCTCCTGATCGAGGTGGCGGGGGTGCAGAACAACCTGTCCGTCGGCGACCGCTGCACCATCCATTCCCGCGACGGGCGGCTGGTCACCTGCGAAGTGGTGGGTTTCCGTGAGGGCCGGGCGCTGGCCATGCCCTACGGCGCGCTGGAGGGTATCGGTATCGGCTGCCGCGCCGACATGGCCGAGGCTGCCCCCGCGGTCTTCCCCGACGAGACCTGGCTGGGCCGCGTAGTCAACGCCATGGGCAAGCCCGTCGACGACCTCGGCAACCTGGGCGCAGGGCCCGAAAGCTACCCGATTAAAAGCGCGCCGCCGCCGGCGCATACACGCAAACGCGTGGGCGGCAAGCTCGACCTGGGCGTGCGCGCCGTCAACACCTTCACCACCTGCTGCCACGGCCAGCGCATGGGCATCTTCGCCGGCTCTGGCGTGGGCAAATCCACCATCCTCGCCATGATGGCGCGCTACACCTCGGCCGATGTCACTGTCGTCGGTCTGGTGGGCGAGCGCGGCCGCGAAGCGCGCGAGTTCATCGAAGACGATCTTGGCCCCGAAGGCCTGGCCCGCAGTGTCGTGGTTGTGTCCACGTCCGACGAGCCGCCCTTAATGCGCCGCCAGGCTGCCTACGTGACCATGGCGGTGGCCGAATACTTCCGTGACCAGGGCAAGAACGTGCTGTGCCTCATGGATTCAGTCACGCGCTTCGCCATGGCCCAGCGCGAGATTTCACTCTCAGCCGGTGAGCCGCCCGCCAGCAAGGGCTACACACCCACGGTGTTCGCCGAGTTGCCCAAACTGCTCGAGCGCGCTGGTCCGGGCCCGCGCAAGAAGGGCAACATCACCGGGCTTTTCACCGTGCTGGTGGAAGGCGACGACCACAACGAACCGATTTCCGACGCCGTGCGCGGCATTCTTGATGGCCACATCGTGCTTGACCGCAACATCGCCGAGCGCGGGCGCTATCCGGCGCTGAACGTGCTGCGCTCCATCTCGCGCACCATGCCCGCCTGCAACACCGACGATCAGAACGATCTGATCAACAAAGCGCGCAAGATCATCTCCACCTACGAGGACATGGCCGAATTGATCCGTCTCGGCGCCTACCGCAAGGGTTCGAACCCCGAGGTGGACGAGGCCATGTACTACTATCCGCGCATCGAGGAATTCCTGCGCCAGACCAAGGGCGATCATACCGACCTTGATGCCTGCTACCGCATGCTGGCCGAAGTCTTGAAGCCTCAGCCGGTGCCGGTGGTGGACGTGCCGCAGAATCCGCGCCAGGCGCAAGCCCAGCCGCAAGCGCAACGCCCGCAGCTTCAGGTGCAGATGCCGACCTTGCGCCCCGGCGCACCTCCACGCCAGACCATCACCACGCCGCGCTAGGAACCGGGTAAGTCATGGCCAAGGCCGACCTTCATACCCTGATCCGTGTCCGCAAGTGGGAGGTGGAGGAAAAGCAGCGTGCGCTGGCTGCGCTTCTGGCGGACGAAGAAAAAATCCTCGATTTTCAACGCGCCCTCGAGCGCGAACTGGAACAGGAAAAAGCCGTGGCCTCGAAAGCCTCGGCCGATCAGCGTTTCACGCTGGAGCCCTACATTCAGCGCTGCCGCCAGCGCCGCGACAACATCGCCGCCGCCTTGGTGATGATCCGCGCTAGGATCGACGAGGCGCGCGAGCACCTGGCCGAAGCTTACCGCCGCCTCAAGACCTTCGAGATCACGCAGGAACTGCGTGACGATGCCGAGCTTGCCGAAGAAAACCGCGTCGAGCAG
>JAEUKM010000359.1 GCA_016793085.1 Rhodospirillaceae bacterium | reverse complement strand
GCCGAATAAACCCGACACCGCCCCCCGCCCCGACCTGTGGTGGCGCGAACGCGCTATCTTGGCGCGGGGTTCGCTGCAGAACGGCAACGCGCGCGAGGCCTACCAGATCGTCGTCAATCACGGCGCTCTTGATGCCGTCAGCGTGTCCGAGGCCGAGTGGATGGCGGGCTGGATCGCATTGCGCTTCTTGAAGGACGGCGAAGCGGCCCTGCAGCACTTCCAGAAAGTCTACGACACCGTGCAACTGGCCGCGAACCTGTCGCGCGGCGCTTATTGGACAGGCCGTGCCGCCGAGCACCTGGGCCGTGCGGACATCGCCGCCGACTGGTACCGCAAGGCCGCCGTGCACATCACCACGTTCTACGGCCAGTTGGCCCTGGGACGTCTGAAAGACCCGGTCTTGCCGCAACTGCCGCAGGATGCCACGCCGACGCCCGAAGAGCGCGCGGCCTTCGAGAGCAAAGACCTCACCAAAGCCGTGCGCGCGCTTGGCGATGTGCCGAACGCGCCTTACTTGCGCGCTTTTGTGCTGGCGCTGGCGGACTCCTCGGACTTCGCGGTCGACCGGCACATGGCGGCGGAACTGGCCAACAAGCTGGGCCGCCCGGACCTGGGCGTGTGGATCGCGCGCCAGGCGGGCCGCGACCGCATCATCATCATGACCTACGGCTATCCCATTCCGGCGTTGAATTTCCAGGCGGTGCCCGAGAAAGCGCTGCAACTGGCCATCATGCGCCAGGAAAGCAACTTCGACCCCAATGCCGAAAGCCCGGCGGGGGCATTGGGCTTGATGCAACTGATGCCCTCCACCGCCCGCGCCATGGCACGCGCCAACAAGCTGACCTACAACAAGCCGCGTCTGAAAACCGACCCTGCCTACAACGTGCGCCTGGGCAGTATCTATTTGAACAGCCTGGTGCGGGACTTCGACGGCTCGTACATCATGGCGGCGGCGGGCTACAACGCCGGCCCCGGCCGCGCCAAGCAATGGGCGCGCAACTTCGGCGATCCGCGCGCCGCCGATGTGGACGCCATCGACTGGATCGAGGCCATTCCGTTCCCCGAAACCCGCAACTACGTCCAGCGCGTGATGGAGAACGTGATGGTCTACCGCGCGCTGCTGAACAACACCACCGCCGTCCCCCAGACGCTGGAGCAGGATTTGAAGGGGCTTCTGGCCCCACCGCCCCAAGGCGCCGCGGCGCCCGCGGCAGCGCAGTAAGCCAATAAAAAAGGGCAGCCGTTGCTGCCCTCTTTTGAAATCTCTATTTGCCTGAGCCTCAGGTTCCGACCATCGCCGGTTTCGGCGGTCCCGCCAGGCGCGGACCGGAACTGCTGGCCGCGCTGACCGCTTCGGTGCGCGGCGGGCGGCGGTCGTCCATGATGGGCGTGAGGTTGGATTCCGAAATGCGCTTGCAGTGGCCTTCCATGTAGGCGCCGGGTTCGATGGCCAGGCTTTCGTGCTCGACGTCGCCGGCCATGCGCGCGGTCGAGGCCAGGAACACGCTTTTCGCGCGGATCATGCCCTTCACCGAACCGTGCATGCGTACGGTCTGGGCGATGATTTCACCCACGACAGACCCTTTGACGCCGACAATAAGCGCCTTGCAGCGGATGTCGCCGTTCACCGTGCCGTCCACCTGCACTTCGCCGGTTGAGACCAAGTGGCCTTCCACCGACAGATCGGCGCTGATGATCGAGGGCACCGACTTGTTCTGCTCGGTGCGGACCTCTTGCTGCTCCCGCTGAGGGACGCTTTTATTGTTAGCCCTTGAAAACATCGTTTCCAGCCTTCAAGAATTTCAACGGGTTGATGGCCTTGCCGTTATTCAAGACCTCGTAGTGCACGTGTGGGCCGGAGCACCGGCCGCTGCACCCCAGTTGGCCGATGACCGACCCGCGGGACACCTTGTCGCCTTCCTTCACCAGGATACGGGCCAGGTGCGCGTAGCGCGTGGTCAGGCCCATGCCGTGGTCGACTTCGACCATGCGACCATAGCGCCCCTCCCAGCCCGCGTAAATCACCTTCCCCTCGCCCGTGGCCATGACCGGGGACTTGAATTCCGCCCCCATATCCAGCCCCAGATGTTGGGCGTAGCCGCCCGTGAAGGGGTCGCGGCGCACGCCGAACCCGGAGTTCAATTCAAAGCTTTTCAAGGGCGCGTCCAGCGGCAGGCCCACCATCAGCGTTTGCAGATCGGTCAGCCGGTCCATCTGGGCGTTCAACCGGTAGAGGGATTCCTCGACCGGGCCCGATGTCACGGTACCGTCATCAAGCGGAATGAAGGGGCCGCCCTGACCGCCTTTGCCGCGGCTCGACTGCTGGCGCAGCATGGTGTCGATATCAAGCCCTGTGATGCTGAGGGAGGATTCGATGTTGGCGATTTTGGTCTGCGCCAACTCGGAGAAGCGGTGGTAGAGCATCAACTGGCTGCTCTCCATGTCGCGGATCTGGTCTTCCAGCGAGGCGACGCGCTGGGCCAGGGCCGCACGGTCGGAAATCGCCATGTCGCGTTCCAGAACCACCTGACGCAGTTCCAGGCCGTCGGCGGCGATGAACGAGGTTTTGCTGTGGTGGCCGACCACGTCGACCATCGAGCTTTCCAGTTCGCCCAGCTCGGCCAGAATACCTTTGCGGGCTTCGTCGGCGTGGGTGCGTTCCAGTTTGGCTTTATCCAAGGCCAGTTCGACGTTTTCCTCGCCCGTCAGCGCCGAGCCCGGCGATTTCAGGACTTCCTTGGCTTTGGAGCGGATGCGGTCGGTGAGTTTGTTGGTCTTGCCGGAATTGGCCTGGGCCAGTTCCTGGGCTTTTTGCTTCAGAAGAGTGGATTCCTTTTCCACCAGTTGCATCGAACTGGTGTAGCTGGTTTCCAGCTCTTTGGTCAGTTCCGAGACGCGTTCTTTGTAGATCGAGACCTGGGCCAGAAGCTGTTCGTAACCCACGCGCGCATCGATGATTTCAGTGTTCTTGGCGCGGATATTCTCGGAGTGATTGACCACCAGGCTTGAGCTGAACAGGGTCCAGCCGCCGATGATGATGCCCAGCGCGGCCATGATGGCCTGGCGGTGCGTCGACAACCGCAAGGTCCGCATGCGCTCGCCCGAGCGGATAATCAGCTGGCGTTCCGGAAAGAAACGCTGCAGCCGTTGCTCAAGCCGTCCTAAGCCGCGGTCCTGCGGATCAAATTTGGATAGCCGTTTCCCTGAAAACACGCCGTCCCCTATACCCCGTTTGACACTTTCGTTTTTCCCCGGCCGCCGCGCGCGTGTGTCCGCGCGTACATCCGGGGTCAGGCAGAACGTCCGTCGCTCTTTTTTGTGACAACAACCGCTTCACCATCACGATCAATCGGTCTTTTAGTCCCGGTTGACCGCGGTAGTGGCGCGATCGGTCGGCGAATCAGTGGTTTCCTGCCAAGCCGCATCCTGACAACTCTCGCCGAGAAATTCAAAGATAAAGTAAACGACCTAAAAACGTTTAAAAACAGTCATATAGAGATATAAATTAAACCGAAAAATCATCCATCTGAACGCGATGAGTGTGAAGCTCCGTCGCCCGTGCACCCATGAGGCGCTAAGTTGACCCGGCATGAGCCCTCGGACCCCCTCTTCTGACGCACTGCAACCCACCCCGCCCGACGCCAGCCAGCGCGCCCGGCGCATGGTGCTGACGTGGTTCGGTTGCGGACGTTCACCCAAGGCGCCCGGCACCGTCGGGTCTTTGGGCGCGTTGCCGCTGGGGATCATTCTTTTGCTGGTCGGCGGGCCGCTGTTGCTGCTGATCTGCGCCGCAGGGTTGTTTGTGGTGGGCTGGAAATTCGCCGATCTGGAACTGCCGGGTGCCGACAGCGACCCCAGCTGGATCGTCGCCGACGAAGTGGTGGGCCAGTGGATTGCGCTTGCGGCAGCGCCGCTGACTTTTTTCGGGATCGCGGCGTCGTTCGGATTGTTTCGGGCGTTTGACATCATCAAGCCGTGGCCGGTGGGCTGGGCCGACCGCAACGTCGGCGGGGGCTTGGGCGTTATGCTTGACGATGTGCTCGCGGGTGTCTATGCCGCAGTGATCCTTTTGGTGGCCCGCGCGTTCTGGGCCTGACGCGAACGAAAGCGGACAACGCCGCGGCATGACACAGCTTCCTGTCGATCTCTTGGATTTAGCCAAAACGGTCCTGGTGGCCGCCAAAGCCGCGGGCAAGAAAATCACGACCGCTGAATCCTGCACTGGCGGGCTGGTCTCAAGCTGCATTACGGCCATTCCCGGTTCGTCCGCCGCCTTCGAATGCGGCTATGTCACCTACTCCAACGAAGCGAAATCGCAGATGCTGGGCGTGCCGCGCGACGCCATCGCACAGTATGGGGCAGTGAGTGACGTCACCGCCGCCGCCATGGCCGAAGGGGCGCTGGCCCAATCCAACGCCGACATCGCCGTGGCCGTGACAGGCATTGCCGGGCCCGACGGCGGCACCAAGGAAAAACCCGTTGGCCTGGTGTACCTGGCCGTGGCCCAGCGCGGCAAAGACGCGCAAGTGAAGCGCTATGTCTTCGCGGGCACGCGTACCGATATCCGCCGCGCCACCGTGGCCGCCGCCCTGGAGCTGCTGGCGAGCCAGCTTCAGGATCAAGACGCCGGGGAATTGGCTGAAGCGTAAAGTACAGCAGCACGCGTCTCGAAGGCCGCGACCATGCGGCGCACAGCTTCCTCGAACAGAAGCCCAATAATCGACTGCAACAGCTTCGAGCGGAATTCGAACTCGAGGTAAAATTCAACAGCCGTGGCCGGTTTACCGTCCGGCCCCGTAGTGGGTTTGAATTCCCAGGTGTTCACCAGGTACTTGAACGGCCCATCCAGGTACTCGACCGTGATTTTATCCGGGCGCGCGATGGTCACGCGCGAGGTGAACTTTTCCCGCACCATCTTGAAGCCGATGGCCATGTCGGCGGTAAAGCGTGTCGGCGTTTCGCGCGCCTTAATACGGCAAGCGACGCACCAGGGCAGAAATTCCGGGTACTTTTCGACGTCGGCGACAAGATCGAACACCTGCCCCTGACTGTACGGCAGCAGCCGGGTTTCGCGGTGCGTGGGCATGGCGGATCAGGCCTTGGCCGTCTTCAGGCGCGCGGCCTTCAGTTGGGCGAAATCCGCATCGGCGTGGTAGGACGAGCGCGTTAGAGGTGTCGCCGACACCATCAGGAAGCCCTTCACGCGGGCGATGCGCTCGTACTCGGCAAACTCATCGGGGGTCACGAACCGGTCCACCGGCGCATGGTTGGGGGTGGGCTGCAAATACTGGCCGATGGTGATGAAATCCACATCGGCGGCGCGCATGTCGTCCATCACCTGGATGACTTCTTCTTTCGTTTCGCCCAAGCCCACCATGATGCCCGATTTGGTGAACACGGTCGGGTTCAATTCCTTCACCCGTTCGAGCAGACGCAAGGATGTGTAATACCGCGCACTGGGCCGGATGGTGCGGTAAAGGCGCGGCGCGGTTTCAAGGTTGTGGTTGTAGACGTCGGGCTTGGCCGCCGCCACCAGGTCCACCATGCCCATCTTTTTGCGGAAATCGGGCGTGAGCACTTCGATCGTCGTGTTGGGATTGGCCGCGCGCACGGCCTCGATCACCGCCACCCAGTGATGGGCCCCGCCGTCGTCCAGTTCGTCGCGGTCCACCGAAGTGATGACCACGTGGCGCAGACCCAGCTTGCGCACGGCTTCGGCGACGTTGGCGGGCTCGTTGGGGTCAATCGCGTTGGGGCGGCCGGTCTTGACGTTGCAGAAGGCGCATGAGCGCGTGCAGATGTCGCCCAAAATCATCATCGTCGCGTGTTTAACCTTCCAGCACTCGCCGATGTTGGGGCACGCCGCCTCTTCGCAGACCGTATTCAGTTTATGGTCGCGCATGATTTTGCGCGTCTCGGCGTATTCCACCGAGGTCGGCGCCTTCACGCGCAGCCACGCCGGCTTGGGCTGGCGCAGATTATGGGGCTTGATCGGCGTAACGGTGGTCATGGCAATAATATAGCTCGTTACCGTAAAAGCTCTATTGTCACCCTCGCGCTCACATATGCACCACGCGCCCGTAGGCATCCAGCACGGCTTCGTGCATGGTTTCCGAGATCGTCGGGTGCGGGAACACGGTGTGCATCAATTCGGCCTCGGTGGTCTCCAGCGTCTTGGCGACCGTGTAGCCCTGGATCATCTCGGTCACTTCCGGTCCGATCATGTGCGCGCCCAACAGCTCGCCCGTCTTGGCGTCGAACACCGTTTTGACGAAGCCGTTCGTGTCGCCCAGGGCTATCGCCTTGCCGTTGCCGATGAAGGGGAACTTGCCCACCTTCACCTGGTGACCCTTGTCCTTGGCCGCCTGCTCGGTCAGGCCGACGCTGGCCACCTGCGGGTGACAATAAGTACAACCCGGAATCAGTGCGGTTTGCAACGGATGCGGATGCAACCCAGCTATGGCCTCGACGCAGATCACGCCTTCGTGGCTGGCCTTGTGCGCCAGCCACGGCGGGCCGCACAGGTCGCCGATGGCATACACGCCGGGTTCGCCGGTGCGGCAGTATTCATCGATCACCACGTGGGTTTTCTCGACTTTGATTTTCGTGCCGTCCAGGCCGAGGTTCTCGACATTGCCGACGATGCCCACGGCGGAAATCACGCGGTCCACGGTGATCTGCTCGGTCTTGCCGTCCTGCTCGACCGTCACCGTCACATTGCCGCTGCCTTTTTTCAGGCCTTTCACGCCGGCCTTGGTCTTGATGACCATGCCCTGCTTTTCAAGCTGCTTGCGCAGGAAGGCGGAAATGTCGGCGTCCTCCACCGGCACGATGCGGTCCATCACTTCCACCACGGTCACTTTCGAGCCCATGGTTTGGAAGAAACTGGCAAATTCGATGCCGATGGCGCCCGAGCCGATGACCAGCAGCGATTTGGGGAACACCTTGGGCACCATGGCGTGGCGGTACGTCCACACCAGATCGCCGTCGGCTTCCATGCCCGGCAGTTCGCGCGCACGGGCGCCCGTGGCGAGAATGACGTGCTTGGCCGTCAGGTCGGCCACGGGTTTATTGTCTTTCGTCACGGCGACTTTGCGCAAAGCCCCGGTCACGCCGTTCAGCTTGCCCTGCCCGTCGAACACCGTGACTTTGTTTTTCTTCATCAAGCCTTTGACGCCCATGTTGAGCTGGCCCGCGACGTTGCGCGAGCGCTTCACAATCGCGTCCAAGTCGAAGCCCACGTTGTCGGCCTTGAGGCCGTAGTCCTTGGCGTGCTGCATGAGGTGGTAAACCTCGGAGGTGCGCAGCAGCGCCTTGGTGGGGATACAGCCCCAGTTGAGGCAGATGCCGCCCAGGTGCTCGCGCTCCACCACGGCGGTTTTCATGCCCAACTGAGACGCGCGGATGGCGGCCACATAGCCGCCGGGCCCGCCGCCCACCACGATCAGATCGAAATTCGTCTCAGTCACGTGTCCTCGCTTTGCGGTTATGCCGCTAACGCTTTCAAACTCTCGCCGCTCAGGCGGCGGACATGCCATTCGGTCATGGGCGATGAACCCATGCGCTCGTAGAACTTAATGGCGGGCTCGTTCCAGTTCAGCACCGCCCACTCGAAGCGCCCGCAGTTCTCGGCGACCGCGCGCTTGGCCAAGTGCCGGAAGACCGCTGCCCCCACGCCCTGCCCGCGCGCCTCGGGTTCGACGAACAAGTCCTCCAGGTAAATGCCCGGCCGAGCCAGAAACGTGGAGAAACTGTAGAACCAGATGGCGAAGCCGACGGGTTTATCCGCAATCTCGCAGATCAGGCCTTGGGCTTTTGGCTTGGTCCCGAACAGCGCCTCGCGCACCAAGTCCTCGGTCGCCACCACTTCGTGCTCAAGCTTCTCGTACTCAGCCAGCGCGCGGATCAGCCGCAAGACTGTGGCCGTGTCCTTGGGCTCGGCATCGCGGATGATCAGATCCGCACGCATGGATTACAGCAGCACCGTGATCGGTTCTTCGATGATTGCCTGGAAGGCCTGCATGAACTCGGCCCCCACGGCCCCGTCGACCGAGCGGTGATCGACCGACAGCGTGCACGACATCATCGTGGCGATGGCGATGGCGCCGTTCTTCACGATCGGGCGCTGTTCGGCCTTGCCGACGGCCAGGATGCAGCTTTGCGGCGGGTTGATGATGGCCGAGAATTCCTTGATCCCGAACATGCCGAGGTTTGAGATGGAGAAGCCGCCGCCCTGGAACTCTTCGGGCTTCAGCTTCTTGTCCTTCGCGCGGCCGGCCAGGTCTTTCATTTCATTGGAAATCGCGGCCAGGCCCTTCTTGTCGGCATTGCGGATGATGGGCGTGATCAAACCGTCGGGGGTAGCGACCGCCACCGAGATATCCACGTTGTCGTAACGGCGGATGGCCTCGTCGGTCCAAGTGGCGTTGGCCGCCGGCACCTTCTTCAGCGCCGCCGCCACGGCCTTGATCACGAAATCGTTGACCGAGAGTTTGTAGTTGGCACCGGGGCGCGCATTGAGTTTCGCGCGCAAAGCCATCAGTTCGTCGATGTTGCATTCCACCGTGAGATAGAAGTGCGGAATGGTCTGTTTGGCTTCCAGCAAACGCTTGGCGATGATCTTGCGGACCGACGAATTGGGCACCGCCGTGAACGGCTGGCCGAAATCGGGCACCGGACCCGAGGGCACGGCCGGGCGCGGGGCGGCTGCGGCAGCCGGCGCGGCCTTCGCAGCACCACCCGCCAGGGCCTGATCCACGTCGGCCTTGACGATGCGGCCGTGGGGCCCGCTGCCCTTCACGGCACTCAGGTCAATCCCTGCGTTGGCCGCCATGCGCTTGGCGAGCGGACTTGCAAATAAACGATCAGCCACTTTGGCCGTAGGCGAGACTTGCGGGCGCGCGGGCTGTGCTGCGGCCACGGGGACCGCCACAGGAGCCGCAGCCACCGGCGCGGGCTTGGGTGCGGCGGCTTTCGGGGCCGCTTTCGCGCTCGCCATGTCCTCGCCTGCTTCCAGTAGAATGGCGATGGGCTTGTTCACGGCCACACCTTCGGTGCCTTCAGGCACCAGGATTTTGCCGATCTTGCCGTCATCGACGGCTTCGAACTCCATCGTCGCCTTGTCGGTCTCGATTTCGGCGATCAGGTCGCCGCTTTTCACGGCATCGCCTTCCTTCTTCAGCCATTTGGCCAGCTTGCCTTCGGTCATGGTCGGCGACAGCGCGGGCATCAGGATTTCGATGGGCATGGTGATCGTCCTTCCGGCTTAGCGGTAACAGGCGGCTTTGGCCGCCGCGATGATGTCGGCCACTCGCGGCAGCGCCAGGGCTTCCAGGTTGGCCGCATAGGGCATGGGCACGTCCTTGCCCGCGACACGCATCACCGGCGCATCCAGATGGTCGAAAGCGTTCTCCATGATCTGCGCGCCGATCTCGCCGCCCACGCCGCAGGTGGCCCAGCCTTCCTCCACCGTCACGCAGCGGTTGGTCTTCTGCACCGAGCGCACGATGGTCTCGACATCCAGCGGACGGATGGAGCGCAGGTTGACCACTTCGGCTTCGATACCTTCTTTCGCCAGTTCCTCGGCGGCGGCCAGCGCTTTGCCGACCATGATCGAGAACGCAACGATGGTGACATGGCTGCCCACGCGCTCCACCTTCGCCTTGCCGATGGGCAGAACAAAGTCGTCCGCGTCGGGCACCTGGAAGCTCTGGCCGTAGAGGATTTCGTTTTCGAGGAAGATGATCGGGTTCGGGTCGCGGATCGCGGCTTTCAGCAAGCCCTTGGCATCCGCCGCCGACCACGGGGCCAGCACCTTCAAGCCCGGAATGTGCGCATACCACGAGGCGTAGCATTGCGAATGCTGTGCCGCCACGCGCGCCGCCGCCCCGTTGGGGCCACGGAAGACGATGGGGCAACCCATCTGGCCGCCGGACATGTAGAGCGTCTTGGCCGCCGAGTTGATGATGTGGTCCACAGCCTGCATGGCGAAGTTGAAGGTCATGAACTCGACGATGGGCTTCAAGCCGCCGAACGCGGCGCCGACCGCGAGACCGGCAAAGCCGTGCTCGGTGATGGGCGTGTCGATGACGCGCTTGGCGCTGAATTCATCCAAAAGGCCCTGGCTGATCTTGTAGGCGCCCTGGTACTCGGCCACTTCCTCGCCCATGAGGTACACGTTCGCATCACGGCGCATTTCCTCGGCCATGGCGTCGCGCAAGGCTTCGCGCACGGTCTGGGTCTTGAACTTGTTATAGGCGGGCTCGGGCGCTGAAGACGCTTGAGCCGGCGCGCTCGGCGCCGCCGCAGCTTTGGCGGCAACAGGCGCTTCGGCTTTCGCCGCCGGCGCTGCGGACGCTTTGATGTCCGACGCCTTCTCATTGCCTTCCAGCAGCACGGCGATGGGCTTGTTCACGGCCACGCCTTCGGTGCCTTCGGCCACCAGGATTTTGCCGATAGTGCCTTCATCGACGGCCTCCAACTCCATGGTGGCTTTATCGGTCTCGATCTCGGCCAGCACTTTGCCCGAGGACACCTTGTCGCCCTCTTTCACCAGCCATTTGGCCAGCTTGCCTTCGGTCATGGTCGGCGACAGGGCGGGCATCAGAATTTCAATGGTCATAACGGTGCCCTTCTCTTTAAGCCGCGTCGATCAGGATATCCGTCCAAAGCTCGGACGGGTCGGGCTCGGGGCTCGTCTGCGAGAACTCGGCCGCTTCGGTGACGATATCCTTGATCTCCTTATCGATGGCTTTGAAGGTTTCCTCGTCGACGGCTTTCATCTCCACCAGTTGCGCACGCAGGCGGTCGATGGGGTCGAACTGCTCGCGCATCTTCTGCAATTCTTCCTTGCTGCGGTACTTGGCGGGGTCCGACATGGAGTGGCCTCTGTACCGATACGTGTTGATTTCCATCAGCACAGGGCCCTTGCCGCTGCGCACATAATCGGTGGCGTCCTGGCCGGCCTCGAACACGGCCTGCACGCTCATGCCGTCCACCGACATGCTGCGCATGCCGAAGGGCTCGCCGCGCTTGTGCAGGTCGGGCGACGCCGAGGCGCGCTGCACCGAAGTGCCCATGCCGTACTTGTTGTTCTCGATGACGTAGATCACCGGCAGCTTCCACAAGGCCGCCATGTTGAAGGATTCGTAAATCTGGCCCTGATTGGCCGCTCCGTCGCCGAAGTAGGCGAAGCTCAGGCCGCCGTCGTTTTTGTATTTGTGGGCAAACGCGAGGCCCGTGCCGATGGGCACCTGCGCGCCGACGATGCCGTGGCCGCCGTAAAAACCTTTTTCGCGGCTGAACATGTGCATCGAGCCGCCCTTGCCTTTGGAGTATCCGCCGGCGCGGCCCGTCAGTTCGGCCATCACACCTTTGGGGTCCATGCCGCAGGCGAGCAT
>JAEUKM010000335.1 GCA_016793085.1 Rhodospirillaceae bacterium | reverse complement strand
TGCGTGTCGCGCTTGGTGACGTTGGGGGGGCTGAACAGGCTTTCGCCGATGGTCCTGATAACCGCAGCGCACCCGCCGCTGGCCGCCACGCAAACGATCGCGCGGCTGTTCTGCTTCAAAAGCTCGTTCCACATGATGCCGCCCATGGTCCACTGCAGGCGGCTGTCGTAGGTGGATTGCAGGCGGAACTCCTGGCTGAACAGCTTGATGGAGGTATCAAAGTAGGTTTCCTGGCCGCCGATCACCGTCGGGCTGGCAAGATCGCCAATGTTCAGGAAATCGTTGTACAGGAAGCTCTCGTTGTCGCCGTAGTGGGTGATGGACGTGAGCAGCACGTTCTCGAAATCTACTTCGCCGCGCAGGAACATGCGGAAGATCTCGCGGTTCGAGCCGGGATACTGCTTGCCCGTGCGCGGATTGAGCGAGGGGATCGCCGGGCCGTAGTCGTCGGCATGGCCCAGCGAGCCGATCGTTTCCTTGGTGGTGAAGTTCAAGGGGTTGGCCGTGCTGATGACGGGGCCCATGGCCGCGGTGGGCAGCGGGGTTTCAACCGGATTGATGAAGATGCGCGCCTCGGGCCCGAAGTCTTCGTCGGAATACTCGATGCGGCCGATGATTTTCACCGTGTCGTTCGGCGTGGCGGTGAAGGCGCCGGCGATACCGTAGCCGTCGTTGGTGCCCAGGTCTTCACCGTTCACGCCGCTGTTGTAAAAGCCGTCGAACGTCCAGGCGGCGGCATTCACGCCCAGCGACAGTTTGCCCGGCACCACAGGGCCCGACACGCTGACGCGCCCCTCGTACTTGTTGTGGTCGCCCACGTCGATCTGGGCATTGCCGTAGAATTCATCGCCCGGCTTTTTGGTGATGTAGCTGATGGCGCCGTTGAAGGCCGAACGGCCGTACAAGGCCGAGTGTGGGCCTTTGACGATTTCGATGCGCTCGATATCCAACAGGCGCGGATTGATGACGAACGAACCGCCCGCCGTGGCCTGCGCCAGCGACGAGATATCGGCTTCATCCTGCAGGATGGCGACGTTCTGGCGGCCTCTGGTCGGGGAAAGCCCGCGGATGACGACGCGGGTGTCTTGCTTGTTGGCGCCCTCATCGAGCATCAGGCCCGAGGTGTACTTGGCCACGTCTTCCAGATTGGCGATGCCCTTGCGCTCGATCGACGCCGCCGTGAAGGCGGTGATGACGATGGGTACCTCTTGCAGATTTTCTTCGCGTTTGCGCGCGGTGACGACGATCTCTTCGATCTGCGCGAAAGCTTCGGTCGCGGCCCCGCCGAGCATGGTGGTGATGGTCAGCGCGGCCGACAGCGCGCGCAAAGACATATAACGATTCATTGCATTGGCCCCCGTCAATGGACGCCGCCCGCGGTCTGGCGGCCGACTTTGCCCCTGCAGGGTCAAAACCCCACACCCCCCACGGGGCTATAAAACTATAATCCTCCTGGTGGCCCAGCGACAAACACCAATGTCTTCATCTTATGACATTTGGACAAAAAACGCCCAATCTGTCGGCAAATGTTGCATTTAAGGTGCACTGCACCCAGCCCGGGGGAATGGTTTTGCGGCTGAAGAAAGGGCTTAGGCGGCCAACGGTAAGCCGTCGCGCAGGATGGCCTGGGCCTTGGGGGTAAAGGCGCCGTCGGGCCCATGCAGCACCAGGCCCGGATGCAGGGTGTCGCCGGTTTTGCGGTCCAGGCCAGCGTCCACAATCACCCGGCGCGCGGGCTCACCGGGTTTTGGGAACAGCGGCGTGATGCGAATGTCGCCGCAGCGGAGTTTGAGGCACGACAGGATTTCAGACAACCGGTCAGCCCGGTGGATCAGCACCAGACGTCCCTTGGGTTTCAGCAAACCCACGCACGCGGCAATCCACTGGCCCAAATCCGCATCGCTTTCATGGTGGGCGGCGGCCACTTGTGCGTCGGGCGACACGGTGCCGCCGTCGGCATAGGGCGGGTTGGTCATCACGATGTCGAACGGATAAGCGCAGATGAGATCGGGCAGCGCCATCAGGTCGCCCTGCACGATACGCGCGCGGGCGGAGAGATTGTTCAGCGCCACGCCCTCTTGCGCCAGCGCCGCCAGCTCGGGCTGCCGCTCGAGCCCCGAGACATCCACGAGCGGCAGCCGTGCGGCCAGGCAGAACGTCGCCGCGCCCGTGCCGCAACCTGCATCCAGCACGCGCGCCGAGCCTGATGCACGCACGGCGGCGGCTAGCAGCACCGGATCAATGGCCGCGCGATAGCCGGTCTTGGGCTGGCGCAGGCGCACGCGGCCATTCAGTAACGCATCGTCGGTGACGTCGCGCGCCACAGATAACGCCGTGTTCATCGCGGCTCCACTTCCTCGGGGCACAGGTCCATCATGATGGCGCGGGCGCGGTCGTAATCGTCCTCGTGCACGAACAGGCGGCGGTGAAAATCGCCGATGCCCCCCAGTACGTCGGCGATGGGCCCGTCGAACTCGAACGCCGCGATATCCTCGGCCGCCAGAGCGGCCTGAAGTGCCGAAATAACGACGATGTTGGGCGTGCGGATCAGCTCTTTCATGCCACACCTTAAACCTTGCCTCGACAGTGCCGCGCGGGCGCGCGCCACGCAAGCCTATCCCCCTTGAAAATATGGGAAAAACACACTCTCCGGGGCGCTTGCCTCGGGCCTGCCCGCCCCCTTAAGGTGCGCCTCAGAAACCGGCCCGCAGCAACGCGCATATAAATAAAGAGGACCACGTGGCCACCATCGTTGCCCTAGACGCCCAGCGCCGCGCCAAGTCCAAGGCGCTGGACGCGCTCACCGCCCTGGTGGAAGACGACCTGAAGGCGGTGAACCGCACCATCGTCGATCGCATGCACAGCCCCGTGGCGCTGATCCCGCAACTGGCCGGGCACATCGTCGCCGCCGGCGGCAAGCGCCTGCGGCCGGTCTTGACGCTGGCCGCCGCCAAGCTGTGCGGCTACGGCGGCGACCGGCACATCAAGCTCGCGACCACCGTTGAATTCATTCATACCGCCACCTTGCTGCATGACGATGTGGTGGACGAAAGCGACCTCAGGCGCGGCCAATCCAGCGCCAACGCCATCTGGGGCAACCAGTCGAGCGTGCTGGTGGGCGATTTCCTGTTCAGCCGCGCCTTCGAACTGATGGTCGAGGACGGCTCGCTGAAGGTGCTGCAAATTCTGTCGCGCGCCTCGGCCGTGATCGCCGAAGGCGAGGTGCATCAGCTCATCACCACCAACGACACCGAGACCAGCGAGGCGCAGTACCTGGAAGTGATCCAGTGCAAGACCGCCGAACTGTTTGCGGCGGCCGCTCGCATCGGCGCGGTGGTGGCCGGGCGCCCCGACGTGGAAGAAGAAGCGTTACGCGTCTATGGCCTGAACTTGGGCATCGCCTTCCAGCTGATCGACGATGTGCTCGATTACTCCGCGCGCCAGAGCGAACTGGGCAAAACCATCGGCGACGACTTCCGCGAAGGTAAAATCACCCTACCTGTCATTCTCGCCTTTCGGCGCGGGAGCGATGAGGAGCGCGCCTTCTGGAAGCGCACGCTGGCCGACCTGGAGCAGCAGGACGGCGACCTCGCCCGCGCCATGGACCTGATGAAGACGCACAACAGCCTGGCCGACACGGTATCCCGCGCGCGCCACTACGGCTCCATCGCGCGCGATGCCTTGGGCATCTTCCCCGACAGCGCGGTGAAAACGGCACTGCTCGACATCATCGATTTCTGCATCGAGCGGGCGTATTAACCCGGCGACGCAGGCCCGGAGGACGCATGCTGATCCGTACGGTTTCTCTGCTTCTTGGGTTTCTGGCCATGAGCGTATCCGCACAGAGCGCTGACACCCCCATCACGCCGGGCGGCGTGCTGGTGTTCGGCGGCGCGGGGCGCGCGGGCGCCGAGATCGTGAAGGTGCTGGCCGCGCGCGGTGAAAATGTCAGCGTCTTCGTGCGCCCCTCGACCGATCGCAAGCGCCTGGCCGGATTGAAGGTCGGCTACGTCACCGGCGATGCCATGAGCGCTGGCGACGTGACCGCAGCCTTCACGAAAACCAAGCCGCGCACGGCCATCAACGCCATGAGCGGCCAGCGCAACGCCACGGGCTTCTGGGACGTGACGCAGAAGAACATCACCGCCGCCGCCAAGCAAAGCGGTGCGAAACAGGTGGTGTTCCTCAGTTCCGTGGGCGTGGGCGACAGTGCGGCGGCCTATTCG
>JAEUKM010000323.1 GCA_016793085.1 Rhodospirillaceae bacterium | reverse complement strand
GGGGCACTGAGGGTTAGGTGATTGGCCGCTGTGGCTGTGGCGGCTGCACTGACGGCAAGCCCTGTTTCTGCCGCAGACAAAACCTTGCGGATTGCGCTCGAAGCCCTGCCGCTGTCGCAGGGCAACCCGCACCGGACATCGTTATCGCCCACGATCTATTCCATTACCGCCATCTTCGACGCCCTGACGCAGTTGGATGCGCAAGGCCGCCTGATCCCGGCCCTGGCCGAACGCTGGGAAAATATCGATCCCCTGACATGGCGGTTTTACCTGCGCCCCGGCGTGACGTTCTCCAACGGCACGCCGCTGACGGCCGAGGCCTTCGCCGTGAGTGTGAACTATCTCGCCTCGGACGCTGGCTTCAAGGAAGGGCTGAAGCAGGAAATCGGGTTCCTGAAGTCCGCGCGCGTGGTGAACGACCTGACGGTGGATATCGTCACCACCGAACCTGTCGCCACCTTCCCGCGCTACGCCAGCGCGCTGATGGCCGCCGAGCCGAACCTCTGGAACAAGCTGGGGCGCGAAGCGTTTGGTAAAAGCCCCGTGGGCACCGGCCCCTTCAAGGCCGACAGTATCGAGCCCACGCGCTGGCGGCTTTCGGCGTTCGCGGGCTCGTGGCGCAAGCCCAAGGCCGACAAGCTGGAACTCCTCATGCTGCCCGACGCGGCCTCGCGCGTGCAGGCCTTGGCGTCGGGCCGCGTGGATGTGGCCATGATCATCGGGCCCGACAACATCGAGGCGCTGGAAAGCGCAGGCATGAGCGTGAAGAACTTCATCTCGGCCACCAGCTACGCGATCACCCTGATGACCACGCGCGGCGGGCCTTTCGCCGATGTGCGTGTGCGTCGCGCGGTCAACATGGCCGTCGACCGCACGCGGCTGACGGCGCAACTGCTGGCCGAGCGCACCATCCCCACCGGCCAGCCGGCCACGCGGCTGGTCTACGGCTACGACCCGGACATCGCGGCATTTCCTTACGACCCGGAGCAGGCGAAAAAACTGCTGGCCGAGGCCGGCTACCCCAAGGGCTTCACGTTCACGCTGGAAGCGCCCACCAGCGCCACGGCCAACGACACTCTGGTGTTGCAGCAGGTGCAGTCCGACCTGCGCGCGGTGGGCGTGACCATGAATATCACCACCATTCCCTACCCGCTGTTCCTGACCAAGAGCATCAAGACCGACTTCGAGGGTGAGGCCTTCCCGATCATGTGGACGTCGTGGCCCACCCACGACGTCATCCGGGCCATGAACTCGCATTCGTGCCTGCGCGAGGTGCCGTGGTTCTGCGACCCGGCCATGACGCCGCTTTACAAAGCGGCGCTCGCCGAGCGCGACGAAGCGAAAGCATTATCTCTGCGCCGCCAACTGGCGCGCATGTACCGCGACCAGGCGGCGGGCATGCTGCTGTATGAATTGCCGATCTTCGTGGGCCTGAACCCGCGCGTGACGGGTTTCAACATGATCGGGTACCGCATCTTCTATGATCAGATCGGGTTGAAGCCGTAAGACCGCGTTACTGCGCTAGGTCGCGCGTCAGCCGCGCCACAAGTTGCTTTCGCCGTTCGGCGCGCGCCGCGTCTTCCTCGGGGCTGGGTCTGTAAGTGTCCACATCGCCACGCGTATAGGCCCCGGTTTTGGCAGCCAGGCTTTCGTGCGTGTCGATGCGATCACGCAGTACCGAGATTTCCATAGCTAATCGTAAAAGCGCGGTCACCACCCGGTCCATATCCACCGTATCGATGAAATGGTGGCGGTCGCGGCGCGCCGGATCCGAGATCAGCGCATCGACAACAGCATCAGTGTCATAAACTTTATCTTTTGACATCAGCGCTCAGGTCTTCTGCGTCGCGCCGAAAAAGTAATACTGCCCCTGGCCGATGGGCACATAGTCGGCAAAAACCGAATCAGGCGCAAAGCCCGCACCGATCAGGCTTTGGCGCACGTCGCGGTCGGCAAAGCCGGTCCAGTAGGGCTCGCCGTTGTGCTTCACCTGCCAGGCGTTGGTGACCTGCTTGGTCATGGGCAGCACGGCGGGCTGATAAGGCACATCGGCGTTCACGAAATGCCCGCCCGGCGCCAGGATGCGCTTCACCTCGCGCATGATGGCGTCCTGCACATCGTGCCAGGTTTCGTGAAACAGAATGTGCGACACGATCAGGTCGAAGTGGCCATCGGGAAATGATGTGTGCGCCGCGTTCATTTGATGGAAATGCATGTCCACGCCCTTGTCCTCGGCCCAGACGTGAGCAAAACGCACAAGCGGCCCCGACAGATCAAGCCCGTGCACTTCGGCTTCGGGCCAGCGGCGCTTGTAGGCCACGGTTTCGATGCCCGTGGCGCAGCCGATATCGAGAATGCGTTTGGGTTTGATATCGGGGAACTTGTCGGTCACCACCTTGGCGATGAAGGGCCCCGTCATCGGCTCGCCGGTCTTGGCCGCCCCACCCAGGCCCTTGGCCGCGCGGTAGAGTTCCACCGTGCCCATGTAGAGCATCGCCGCCGTCAGGTCGTCGGGCGTATTTTGAAAGAAATAATTGCCGGGCTGACGATGGATTTCCGTGCTGGCGATGGGCTCGGGAATTTCAAGCGCAGGATTGAGTGTCAGCGTGCCCAGACGTTTGCCTGCTGCGATTTCCTTCGCGCGCGCTTCAAAAGCGGGGCGCAGGCGGTCCACCGTGTCGCCCACCGTTTCCCACATGAAATCCTGCGAGGTGTAAACCATCGCGCCCCACGTCTGGTACATGGGCTCAGCATTGAAGGCAGGCGTGGCCTCGTCGCGGCTGCGCGGGGCATGGCCCGTCTTGGCTTCAAAGGCGGGTTTGATTTTGCTTTCGTAGAGTTGCGCCAGTTCAACCTCCAAGGGGCCGTTGACGTGCGCCTTCAGAGTGCCCACAAAGGCTTGGCGGGCCCGCTCGTCATGCGAGGGCTCGTAGATATCGCTGAGGCGGAAATTTTTGTTCATGGCATTCGCTCCACGAATAGGCCGTTGGCGGCGCTGGACTTAGCCTAACCGGACTCTTCTGATGACGGCTAGTGGATTCACCTTGATGTGATGCGCTTGGAACACCACAGGGCATGAGCGGGCAAGACCAATTACCATGTGACATTCTGATCGTCGGAGCCGGCATCGCGGGCTCGGCCCTGGCCTGCGCCTTGCGCCATCATGGTTACAAGATCGTGCAGGTAGAAATGTCCGACCGTCCGCTGGATACGGCGCGCGGCGACCATCTGCAATGCGCGGTGGTGGAAACGCTGGACCGCTGGGGCGCGCTGCCTGCGTTCTGGGCGGCGGGGGCCGAGAAGCGCCACGCCGCCTGCTACATGACGACCGGCGATGACCTGATTCTGGATGTGGACTATCGCAACCTGCCTGTCCCGCATCCTTATTATATGTATCTTCACCACGACCTCTTGGCCGAGACGTTTCTAAAAGTCGCAGCCGAAGCGCCCGATTACATTCTGTTCAAGCCCGCGCGCGCGCGTGAGTTCGACGTGGGGCCGGAAGGCGTGCGCGCGCTCACCATCAAGCTGGGCGACGGTCCGCAGCCCGTGGACTTCAAACCCGGTCAGTCCGTCACCATTCTGCCGCGCTTGGTCGTCGGGGCCGACGGGCGTTCGTCGCGCGTGCGCGAGGTGTTGGGCTTCACCTCGGACCAGCACGAGTACGAGAACCCCATTGTCGTGAACTTCGGAACGCGGCGCCCTGCCGACACCGACCCGCTCAACCGCATGATCTCGTTCTTCGGGCCCAAGGGCTCCATCAGCCGCATCCCGCGCGCCTTCAACCAATGGAAAGTGGGTGTCACCATCCGCAAGGCCGATATCGCGCAATGGAAAGCGGCAACGCCCGCCCAGCACAAAGAGATGATCGGCAGCTACGCGCCGCAACTGGCCGGGCTTGATCTGCATGTGGGCGGGTTCTACCCCGTGAAACTGCTGAACACCCACAAGTGGGTGAAAGGGAATACTGTGTTAGTCGGCGATGCCTGCCACGCCATGCACCCCGCGCGCGGCCAGGGCATGAACGTGGCCATCCGCTGCCTCAACAAGCTGGTGCCGTTGCTGCCCGACGCCAAGGACATCGCCAAGCCCGAGATCGTCGCGCGCCAGCTCTGCGCCTACGAGAACTACGCCAAGCCCGGCATCGATGCCATCCTCGCGGCCAACCATGCACTGGGGTCGGACCGCGATAGTCTCGACCCCGCCGTCGCCGCAAAGACGGTGAAAACCTTGCGCGAGATTCAGAACGACCCCGAGAAGCGTCTGCAATACTGCATCGCGGCGGCGGGCTACACCGGCCCCATCGAAAACTTGAGTCGCGCGTAGGCGCGCGCGTTTTCTGCGTCATTTCGCACACGCGAAAAGTTTTTAAGCTGATTCATCAATACTTTGCGCGGCCTCCATTTCGGACTCGACAGGATGACGCCCGCCCCTATAGTTGAATTGAATTCAATTTCAGATTCGGGGAGGGCCGGGCTTGGCCACACGGGCTTCGACACCACGCGTTTCAACCACACGCGGCCCAAATACAAGGGGCGGCCGCGCCGAACGCAGCCGCCTGACCCTCATCAAAGCCGCCTCGGCGGCGCTTGTGGCGGGCAACGGCGACTTCGAATTGCAGGACATCGCGCGCCGCGCCCGCGTGTCCGTTGGTCTGGCCTATCACCGCTTCGGCTCGAAAGCCGGGCTGATCGCCGCCGTGGTGGACGCCTTCTACGACGAGCTTGGCAAAGCCATTGATCTGCACGACTTCCACCATAAGGACTGGGCCGTACGAGAAAGAGAACGCCTCTCGCGCCTGATCGACTTCCTCTATACCCACAAACTTGCCGCCGTCATCATCTCCACGCTCGCGCGCGACCCGGAAGTGGCCGCCGTGGAAGCCAAGCGCTGGACCGACCTGATCGCCTTCGGCACGCGCAATATCCTCAAAAGCCAGGAACGC
>JAEUKM010000279.1 GCA_016793085.1 Rhodospirillaceae bacterium | reverse complement strand
CCAAAATATTTGCAAATCGCCGCCTCGATCGGCGAGGTAGGCATCATTGAGCCACCCATTATCGCCCGGGATCGAACTGAGAAAGGCAAATTTCTGCTCCTTGATGGGCATCTCCGACTTGAAGTGCTGAAAGACATAGGTGAAACGGAGGCTGTCTGCTTGGTTTCGACAGATGACGAAGCCTTTACCTACAATCGGCGGGTAAGCCGGATCGCAATCGTTCAAGAGCATAAAATGATCCTGAAGGCGCTGGAGCGCGGCGTTCCAGAAGAACGCCTGGCGAAGGCGCTCAACGTCAACGTTGCCAACATCAGAACAAAACAGCGCCTCCTCGATGGAATCTGTCCCGAGGCTGTCGAACTTCTCAAGGATAAACACGTTCCAATAAACACTTTCCGGGAACTGAAGCGATTGGCGCCAATGCGGCAAGTTGAGGCTTCGGAGCTCATGGTGGCCATGAACCGGTACACTATTAATTATGCAAGATCGCTAGTCGCTGCGACGCCGCAAGATCAACTTGCTGACCCCGAGAAACCGAAGTTGGTAAGAGGACTCACAGAGGAGCAAATCGCACTGATGGAACGCGAGTCCGGAAATCTCGAACGCGAATTCAAGATGGCTGAACAGTCATACGGCGCTGATCATCTCGATCTCGTCCTCACCAAAGGCTATCTCGGCAAACTGCTCGCCAACGCTCGCGTGGTTCGTTATCTCGCCCAGAATCACCAAGAGATTTTGGCGGAATTCCAGAGACTTGTGGAGTTAAAAGCTCAAGCGGCGTGAAGTCGATATCGCTGGTCTTGGTATGGTCCAAGGCCGGCAGCACAGGGGACCCGGACCCTATCAAGCGCGGGGACCATAGGAGAAGCCGCACAAGAGGCGGATCAAGTGTGGTGGTGGGAATGGCGGCGACCCCGTGCAGCGCCCACTAGGATGGTCGCGATCAGATCATCCGGGGATGGGGTCATTGGGGCATCATCCCAACGCTGTGGCAGCACTAGCGGTCATTTCCAATAAAAATCAGACGTTCACGGCCGCTTGGAGGCCTTGGCCCACAGTCCACGCGAAGCTTTTCGCCGCTTCCGATTGAACTTATTCCAAAGCACCAGCCATTGACCGGCCGAGTAAAATATGGGGCGCGGTAACCATTGGATTTCCCAACAATCATACACCAGCGCATCAATGCGACGCAGCGTTCCACGTTGAACAAAATGACATTCGCTAGTCATACGAATCGCCCCACAATATTTTGGCGACGCTCCCCATTTTGCCAGAGGTCTGAAGACATATCCGATTCTAAAAGAAATTCTCCGGCCACAGAAAGCTGGGAAGGTACTGACGAATGAGATTGGCTTGGGCTTGATATCCCCTTGATTCCAGTTCTCTCAAAAAAGCCGGCCACGGAGGAATATTACTCATATAGACATTGGACCCAGAGGTGGACATTCCACCCCCTGCGGATGTTGAAAGACCACCATATTGGGAAGTAGACAGCCCTCCGTATTGGGACGTCGACAGGCCGCCATACTGGGACGTCGATAGTCCTCCATATTGAGATGTGGAGAGGCCACCGTACTGGGAAGTGGACATCCCCCCGTATTGGGATGTCGACATGCCTCCATATTGCGACGTCGACATCCCACCATACTGAGAAGTAGACATGCCGCCGTATTGGGCGGTGGATAATCCACCCCCCTGCGCAGTGCTAAGATTGCGCGGCCAAGTCCGCATATTCGGAATAACGGGTCTACTCATAGGCGTTCTCTTTCGGGATATCCTCTAGTGCCCGTTACGACTAATCTCGCGTATTAAGGAAAAACAAGCTACCAGCACGAAAGGAGACGCAAAGACGTGCGCGTAAGTGGAAATTATTTTTAGTAGCGGAATGAAAATAAAACTTGCGGGCTGAATTTCCGGCACCAGAAACTTGCACGCCCAATAGACAATTACGCACAGAACGGCGCTGACCCACCAAGGTAAGGCCATCAGCAGATCCCACATATCTTGCTGGCGCCGCCCGCGCATTTTATGCGGCCTTTCTAGCTAAATAGATGCTTCCTATGACGAGACACGCGCTAATTAACCATTTCTGGAGCTGAGGACTCTGCCTCTCCAATCCACAAATTTCCGAGATGAAGTGTTCGCAGTTATTGAAGGGCGTCCACAGCTCTCCGATACGCGCTCGACCGCGCCACTTAGCCGTCTGAAGCCGGCCCCAATCGATTGATCCCAAAACGCGAACTTGGCGCCCATAAACGAGAGCATGGATTGGCTCTTCAGTAACTATCCCGTTTTCCTTTGATGAATGGAGAACTGTGCCCTCATCTGTGACGAGGGCTACATGTTGGATCGGGCCGTAGGCGACGCCGATTATAGTTCCCGGTAAAAACATGAAATCTCCTTCTAGTGGGACGTTGAGTAGCTATGGCCTGGTCTTAGCCTTTCGGCGGGCTCGGATCATGACCGTGGGAGTCGCGAGAACGGATTTTCCCATCGGCGCCGTGAATAAAGAGCTCCGAATTCTGATTGCGTGCAATGTCACGTGCGCGGTCAATAGCCTCCCGCTGCGTGGAATGCACCGATGACGCTCGCTCGCTGCCGGCAGACTTGACTGCCCAGCCTTCGGGGTGCGGTACGACATGTTGGTCAGCCATTTCTGCTCTCCTACGTGCTTAGTGTTGTCAGATTTTGGGCTATCAATCGCCACCAGCGACGCAGGGTGGATGTCAAAGCAACCAAACGCGTCTGTCGCGGATTTCGTGTACCCGTTATTTGCGGGCGATGTTTCCCGTAGCCGGTTGCCTGAATGCCGCAGTTATCTCCCCTCGCTACCAGCGAAGGGAACAAGCACGTCGACTTGCAACCACCAAATTGTGGCGGTTCGGAGTGGTTGCCGACGAAGTGGTATAGCTCTGCGCCCGGATTAGATAGATCGAGCGGTGCAATCGTGTATGCCAGCATTTGCAGCATCTGCTTGCTCGCGCAAGCCATAGAGAATGCGAAGACGTTTTCACGCATCTTCAGCGCGTGGCCTCGGGGCAGGCCAGCGATGTATGTCGGATCATCGAGATAGCCATCTCGTTCGGTCTGTACCAAGCCGGGATCGTATTGACCAAGGCATTCGAGACATGGGCGCCCCACTGTGGCCGTGTGTGCCCTCCAGTCGGCACTGGATAGTTTTCCTGACCGGTTCGTGCGCACGGCGATGCCGCCGTCGAAAACAGGTATAAGGTGTGCATAGGCGATGAGGTTGAGAATGTATCGACCCCAAGGCCGATCAACGCATGCGAACAGAATGTCACAATCGAGAGCCGCGCGGAAACCGTCATCCTCGTAAACCGCGGCCGTGATTTCTTCGACGAAAAAAGGATCTGCCGTCGCCCGCTGACGAAGATGTCGTGCTAAAATCTCGACTTTTGGGTGTCCAATGTCGCCTCGCGTTGCATACAGAAGGCGGTCAAGGTTGTGTTCCTCGATCTTATCGAACTCAATGACCATGACATCTTCGAAGCCGGTGCGACCAAGGGCTTCTGCGATAATCCCTCCGACGCTACCGGCGCCCACGACACCCACCCGGAGGCGCGTGATTTCTCCTTGCGTTTCCTGACCCCACGCAGAGACAGTTCTGATTTGTGCTTTTGTCACTCGCGGCGGGGGCGCGAGCTGGTCCATGTAGTGCATCTTCAGGCGTTCGCCTACGACGCGCACTGTTCCACACCAAGCGCGCGAATAGGTTCGGGGTGCCGTACGCTCCCAGAAGCGGGCGCTCCAGGTTCCATCACCGGCTACGGTCAGGCCGATAAAGGGTAACTCAGTCGCTCCATAAACAGACGCGGCCCGCCCCTGCTCCGCTGCGATATCATCCGGGCTCATATCCTGCCACCGTCGACCTGCAGGATGACTATGAAGCAAAGCAAGCCCAGCGCCCTCTGCCGCGGCCATCGACATCGCCCGTTCCAGGTATCTGGCTTCAAAACTGACGTTACCATGGACGTTGCGGTCGCCCGGGCCAGGAAGGATCAATTTATTGAGAAGTGCGGTTGTCCGGCTCCGCCCACGGCTAGTATGCCAAAGCGCGAAACACAGGTCTTCTTGGCCATCACGGCGAAGAAGGTGGAGCCGTGCCGCGGCGTCCACCTTCTCCGTCATCGCGATGCTGAATGCGACCCGACTCATTGCGAGTCCCAGAGCTTCCAGATGTGGCTCATGTAGGCCGCCACAGTTCTCTTGCTGTTTGCCCAGTCTGGAAATGGGCGGGACCAGTACTGCCAGTCCTTCCCGGTTCCCCGCTGGAACTCGTCCGACTGGTGCACGCCGTGCGTCGGGTGCGGGCCGGACTCGGCCCTGGTGGGGTGAATGCGTGGGGAGACATGTGGCCCGCTCGGCGGGGTCATCGAGAAGTCAGTCGGCACGATGAACCCTAGAGTTACGCGCTGGCCCGCCTTGGTACCGCTTTCCACGGTGTAGTCGAACATCACATGGTCCGACCTACCCGGAAGGCTCGTCGGGTTGTAACCGAGTTGCTTCAGCCCGTCGACAAAGGCGGCTGCCCCAGTTCGCGCCGTCGTGTCGGATACCGGCGTGGGCGCAACGGCCACGATCTGGAATTTCATTCCGGTCCGAAGCTTGATCGGAATGTTGCCCTTGTCCTGGTAGCTGATGCGCGTGCCATGGGTGATCTGGACCAGGTAGTTTTGAGCCGGATCCTTGTGTTCAGCCTGAACGATGATCTGGTTCGGAGTCATGATCCGGCTGGGAGGCCGAAAGGGCTCGCCATCAACGAAGATAACGATGTGGCCTTTCCCCGGGCGGGTCTTAAGACGCTCG